>CAILKC010000480.1 GCA_903834675.1 uncultured Victivallales bacterium
AGGGATGGCGCCCCTTCGGGGCTGAAGAGGCAGAGGCGAACCCGCGACTTCCGCGGCTGGGGGTGCCGCCGCGAAACCGTAGCGGCGGGATGGCGGATCGAGATGGAAATCGAAATCGGGATCGAATCAACGGGGGGACTCGGACACTGCGTCCCCCCTCGTCTATCGACCCACCACGGCGGGCAGGCCCTCGACCCTCTGCGGTTCTCAGACAAGCGAACCCCTACGGAGCTGACTTGCGCCCGGTCAGGTCGGGTCGTCTGGCAGGCGCGCATTCTAAAGCTAGGTTGGCGCCGTCACGTGTACGTGCTGAGGCCTGGGAAGAACATGCGACTGCTCCTGTGCATAGTGTCGACCTTGGGGATGGCTTGCGGGGCCGCCGCGGTTTTGCGCTGGTGGCAGGCGTCGCCTGGCGCCTTCGCCGTCTCGCGGCGCGAGCCCGCGTCGCTGGCGACGGCCCCGCCGGTGGCCCTGAACCCGACGGATCACTGCAATCGCCTGCTCACCCAGTTCAGTCGTTCACGGCCCGAGCCGACGCCGCAGCCCGTAGCGTCCGTATCGGCCGACCTCGCCTGGCCGGGTTTCCGCGGGCCCGAACGCAATGCCATCGCAACCGATCCAACGCCCTTGGCGGACGCCTGGCCGACCGGCGGGCCGCCGCTGCTGTGGACGGTCCAGGTCGGAGATGGTCACGCCGGCCCCGCCGTCTTCCGGGACTGCGTCTACCTGCTCGACTATGACGAGGTCGCCAAAGCGGATGTCCTGCGCTGCCTGGCCCTGGGGGACGGCGGCGAGGTGTGGCGCCGCAGCTACCCCGTGCTGACCAAACGCAACCACGGCATGTCGCGCACGGTGCCGGCGGTCACGGACGACTGCATTGTCACCATGGGGCCACAGTGTCAGGTGCTCTGTGTCGACCGGGCGACAGGCGACTATCGCTGGGGCTTGGATCTGGCGCTGGACTACGGCACGACGGTGCCTCTGTGGTACACGGCCCAGTGCCCGCTGCTCGACCAGGGCCTGGCGATTGTCGCTCCGTGCGGCAGGGACCTGCTGCTGGCCCTTGACTGCCGCAGCGGCGAGATCGTCTGGCGTACCCCCAACCCCGGCGGCTGGGAGATGTCGCATTCTTCCGTCGTCATCATGCGCTTTGGCGACCAACGCGCCTTCGTCTACGCCGCCCTCGGCGGCATCGCGGCCGTGCAGGCCGACGGTCCCGAACGTGGACGCATCCTGTGGTCAACGACGGTGTGGGACAAGAAGATCGTAGCCCCCTGCCCGGTGCCGTTGGACCACGACCGCCTCCTGGTGACTTCCGGCCACGGCGCCGGCAGCGCCATCCTTCAGATGACCCAGAGCGCCGGTGCCTGGGCCGTTGCCGGACATGTGGCCATCGATAAGACCCTCTGCGCCTCTGAGCAGCAGACGCCCATCTGGCTGAACGACTTGCTCTACACGGTCCTGCCCAAGGACGCCGGCGAACACCGTGAGGAACTGGCCTGTTTCGATCCGGCGGGTTCCGGGCAGTTACGCTGGACCTCCGGCAAGGGGCTGCGCTTCGGCCTGGGACCCTACCTGGTGGCCGATGGCAAGTTCTATCTTCTCGATGACCGCGGCGTTCTCACCATGGGCCACGCCACAGGCGCTGGCTTTCAGGTGCTGGGTCAGGCCCAGGTCATCCCGGACGCCCGCGACGCCTGGGGCCCCCCAGCGCTGGTCCGGGGAAAGCTGCTGCTTCGGGATGCAACCCGCCTGATCTGCCTGGACGTGGGCCGGAGATAGGGTTCAGGGTTCATCTCTTGCCACTGCCTACAACGAGAAGGGCATCGGTCCGGGTGAGTTCCGATCCAGCCTGTCCGCCTGCAGCGCTTGGCACAGCAGCGCCAGCGCCTGCGCTTTGTCCTTCGGGAATCTTGCCTCCAGTGGCAGCGCGTTCGAGACGTGATTGGCTCGAAAGATGGTTCCGTCTAGTTCGAAGTCCCGGATCATGGCGTGCAGTTCCACCACGGTCTCATACTCGGTGAGCGGTTTGAACCGGCCCTCGTCGACCAGCCGTTGCAAGGGAGTGCCGGGAATGGGGACCAGGCGCAGGGCCGAAAGCAGGCGCGGTTGCATGCGGTTGACGGCGTTCGCGGTAGCCTCTGCCTGGCGCGCTGACCCAGCCTGACCGCCGAAGCCCAACAAGACCATCACCGACAGCCGCAATCCCTGCGCCTGAGCGCGCTGAACCGCGAGCACCATCTCGTCCACCGTCTCGGTCTTGCCCTGTTGACGCAGCATCTCGTCCGCGCCGCTCTCCAAGCCCAGGTAGAGCGTCTGCAGTTTCAACTGGCGCAGCTCGCGCAGTTCGGCATCAGACTTGGCCAGGATGGAACCGCCATTGGCATAGAGATTGACCCGGGCCAGCGACGGAAACAGCGCGCTCAGATCCGCCAGCATCTGCCGCAACGCCGAGAAGGGCAGATGCATCACGTCGCCATCGGCCAGGAAGACGCGCCGGGTGTCGTGCAGCTTACGGGCAGCGCGCTGCAATTCCTCATGGACCTCGGCCCAAGGCCGTACGGCGTAGGGAGTGCCCTTGTACATGCCGCAGAACCGGCAGTGATTGTGCGGGCAGCCGTAGGCGACCTGGATGATCAGGCTGTCCGCCTCGGCCGGCGGCCGGAAGACGCGGTAACGATAGTGCAGCGGCTCAGAGTTGAACATGGCTAACGGCTCTACGGCTGATCGACGCTTACGTGGGCGCTGGAGTGGTCCTGCACGGTTCGGGGAACGGCGGCGGCGGCCCACCGCACTCCAACCCTCTTCATGGAGAGACGCCTGGCCTCAGGCGTGGCGGTGGAGGCCCACCGCATCTCCACCAAACCACGGTGGCGGCCCACCGCATCTCCACCAAACCGCGGTGGCGGCCCACCGTATCTCCACCAAACCGCGGTGGCGGCCCACCGCATCTCCACCAAACCACGGTGGCGGCCCACCGCATCTCCACCAAACCACGGTGGCGGCCCACCGCATCTCCAACCCTCTTCATGGTGTCCGTGCCGCGAGTATACCCCTTGCCTCCCAGGCTGACAAGGGCACTACCCTCCGGCGGCCTGTTTGCGCCACGGGAAAGAAGCGCCACATTCTCTGCCGCGAAGTTCGTACGGAACCCTCCCTGGCGAGGTGTGCCGCGGGGGAAGCGCGAGGGTCGGCCCGTCCCACACAGAGGAGTGACCTACGATGGCCAAGACCAGCAAGACCGAGAAGACCGCCAAGATTGCCAAGCCCGTCAAGCCCGTCCAGAGCGTCAAGCCCGTCAAGCCCCCCAAGCCCGTCCAGAGCGTCAAGCCCGTCAAGGCCACCAAGACTGCCAAGGCCGCCAAAGCGCTAGCGAGCCCCGCGGCGGGCCTGTCGCCGCGCGAGCAGACCCGCGCCTGGTTCCGCGAAGCCAAGTTTGGCCTGTTCATCCACTGGGGAGTGTATGCGCTGCTGGGCAAAGGCGAGTGGATCCGCACGGTCGACAAGATTCCTCAAGACGAGTACGCCAAGTTGCCGCCGAAGTTCAACCCGAAGCGCTTCGACCCCGATGCGTGGGCCGAGCTGGCGCAGCGCGCCGGGGTGAAGTACATGGTCGTCACCACCAAGCACCATGACGGCTTCTGCATGTTCGATGCGCACAACACTGACTGGAAGGTCACCAAGACCCCGTACGGCAAGGATGTCCTGGCCCTGCTCACCAAGTCCTTCGAGACCAAGGGCATCAAGGTCGGCTACTACTACTCGATCATGGACTGGCATCACGACGACTACCTGCCCCGCCTGGAGTGGGAGAAGGAGAGTCGGCCGGCGGCAGGCCATGACGCCATGGACTACATCGCCTACATGCGGGAGCACATCCGCCAACTCATGACCGAGTACCGGCCGGCGCCCTTCGTGCTCTGGTACGACGGCGGCTGGATGAACAAGCCCGAAGAACTCGGCGGCAAGGAAACCAACGCCGAGGCCCGCCGACTGAAGCCCGACCTCCTGATCAACGACCGACATTTCACCAAGGAGGACCTGGTCACTCCCGAACAGCGCATCCCGCCGACCGGTATGCGCGATGAGAACGGTGACCCCGCGCTCTGGGAAGCCTGCCTCACCATGACCTCACACTGGTGGGGCTACGACAAGCATGAGAAGGTCTACAAGACCAACGAGTTTCTCATCCGCATGCTCGTCGATATCGTCTCCAAGGGCGGCAACCTCCTGCTGAACATCGGCCCGAAGGCGGATGGGACCATCCAGAAGGAGTTCCGTGACCGCCTGGTGGCCATCGGCAAGTGGATGGACACCTACTCAGAGGCTATCTACGGCACTACGGCCAGCCCCTTCAATCTCCTGCCCTTCTACGGGCGCGTCACCACCAAGGGTAGCCGCCTGTATGTGCATGTGTTCGAATGGCCGGGCGACCGCATCGTGCGCCTGCCAAACCTGCAGAACCAGGTGCTGGAAGCGTACCTTCTCGGCAAGAAGAAAAAGAAGGAGCTGCCACTGGCGCGTGAGGGTGCGGACTGGGCCATCAAGCTGCCCGCGAAGGCTCCGGACAAGAGCGCCAGCGTCCTGGTCGTGGAATTGGACAGCCCGCCGCGAGTGGATCCCTTTGTGGTCGGGGCCGACGCCAAGGGCGTCATCGAGCTGCCGGCGCTGTACGGCTCCCTTGAAGGCCCCCACGGCCAGCGCATCCGCTACGAAAGCCGCGATGGCATCATCCATGCAGGCAACTGGATCCGGCCCCCCGACAGCATCGAGTGGAGCTTCCAGACGCCCAAGGCCGGCGTGTACCGCATCTGGTTGAACCAGGCGGTGGAGGCCGGTCAGGGCGGCAGCGAGGTGCAGCTCTTCGTCAATGGCAAGATCGCCCCGCGCCTGGCCCCGAATGGCGTGCCCTTCAGCAGCGGCGACGGGGATATTGTCGGCGGCGCCACCATGGTGGTCAAGACCAAGGCCACGGGGGGTACGTTCAAGCTCCTCAAGGCGGGCGACGTCCACCTGATCCGCGGCGCCAACACCCTGAAGCTGGTCATGAGCAAGCTCTGCAAACAGCCGTCGCTCGACCTGCGTGGCGTTGTGTTGAAGCTGGTGCCCTGAAGACGGGGCGGGCGCCGCAGCCCCTCAGGCCCGGCGCCCGTGAGGCAGCCGTCGCGAGCTGCCTTCTGGGGGGCTCACTCCAGCAGTTTCAGATCGCGCAGGGCGTCGGAGCGCAGGACGCCCGCCTTGGCGTAGACGGCGAGTTTGGCCCGCGAATCGGTGATGTCGGGGTTGCGCATGGTCAACTGCCCAATCCGGTCGCGGGGGCCGAATTCGCCCTTGCCGCTCTCCATGGTCAGGCGCTCGGGGTTGTAGGTGAGGTTCTCGCTGACCGTGTCCAGGATGGAGTAGTCCTCGCCGCGGCGAAGTTCGATCCACACCTCGCCGGAGACCGCCTTGGCCACCCACTTCTGCAGGGCCTCGCGCAGCATCAGCGCCTGCGGATCGAACCAGCGGCCTTCGTAGAGCAGCCGTCCCAGACGCCGACCGAGGCTGCGGTAGTTGTCGAGGGTGGCCTCGTTGTGGATGCCTGAGATGAGGCGTTCGTAGGCAATATGCAGCAGGGCCATGCCGGGCGCCTCGTAGATGCCGCGGCTCTTGGCTTCGATGATGCGGTTTTCGATCTGATCGGACATGCCAAGCCCATGCCGACCGCCGATGCGATTGGCTTCCAGCGCCAGTTCCACCGGGTCCTTGATCTCACGTCCGTTCAAGGCCACTGGCAGGCCTTCGCAGAAGCGCACGCTGACCGTCTCCCGCCGAATCTCGACCTCATCCCGCCAGAAGGCCACGCCCATGATCGGCTCGACGATGCTCACGCCCTTGTTCAGGTACTCCAGATCCTTGGCCTCATGGGTGGCGCCCCAGATATTCGAGTCGGTCGAGTAGGCCTTTTCGGTCTTGGTACGGTACGCATGCCCCTGGGCGGCCAGCCACTCGCTCATCTCCTTGCGCCCGCCGAGTTCGTTGACGAAGGCTTCGTCGAGCCAGGGTTTGTAGATGCGCAGGCGGGGATTGGCCATCAGGCCGTAGCGGTAGAAGCGCTCGATGTCGTTGCCCTTGTAGGTGCTGCCGTCGCCCCAGACCTCCACCCCGTCATCCTTCATGGCGTTCACCAGCATAGTGCCGGTCACGGCGCGACCGATGGGGGTGGTGTTGTAGTACCGGCGGCCGGCGGTCTCGATGTGAAAGGCCCCGCACATCAGCGCCGAGAGCCCTTCATGCACCAGTTCCTGGCGGCAATCGATCAGGCGCGCCTTCTCGGCGCCATACTGCATGGCCCGGCGGGGGATGTCGGCGTAGTCCGGTTCGTCGGGTTGACCCAGGTTCGCCGTGTAGGCGTAGGGCACGGCGCCTTTGGCGCGCATCCAGACGATGGCAGCACTGGTGTCCAGGCCACCCGAGAAGGCAATGCCAACGCGCTCACCGACAGGCAGATTCAGCAGTATTTTTGACATGGTCCGACCTCAAGGCCGGTCCACAGGAGCCGTTCCCGACCCCCAATTCACCGCGGGGGAAACACGACGGGGGCCCGGATCCGGCCACGCACCCGCCCAGTATACCCTCGCTTCCACCCCCTGCAACGAGGGGGCCGCGACGGCCTACTCTTCGCGGCAAGTGCCTACAGGCTGCTGCCCGGGTCGTTGGTCAGGACCAGGCGCTGAACCGTCGGCGCCGCCGACAGGTTCGGCAGTTCGACCGCGACAGCTCCCGCCTTGAGGTCCACGACGCCAAGCCGAACCCAAGTGGCCTCGGCCGGCGGCTCGGCGGCAGGCAGCGCCTGGCCGTTCACCCTCACGCCAGCGAGTCGCGCACCGGGCTCGAGTACGGCCCAGAGCCAATAACGCCCGGGGGCTTCGACGCTGGCGCTCCAGGCCGCCTTGCCCGGCCCCGTCAACCGCACCACTTCGATGACATCCTTGTCCGTCCGGATCGTCGCGCCGCCGGAGAGCGTGGCCGCGGCGAGGTCCAGGCGCAGGTAGGTATAGGGATCGCCGCCGGTGGCAGCCAACGGCGCCAGGCTCACGTCATCGAGGAACATGTCGATCTCGACCTCGGCGCGGGTGTTCGTATTCAGGGCGATGTAGTTGCGCGTGTTCCATTCGGGAACCTCGAACTCGGCCAGCAGGCGCTGCCAGGTCCCAAGCTTGGCCAGATCGTACTTGCCGGTCTCGGCGGCGGTGCGCGAGCCCGAGGCATCACGGAAGGCGAGGCGCAGGCTGGGCGCCGGCGTGGTGGGCGAAACCCGGTCGACCCGTAGCCAGGCAGCGAGGCGGTAGGTCTGCTTCGGCTTGAGCCAGACGATCTCGGCGGGGTCGCCCTGCGTCTCGTAGCGGGTGTTCACGTACTCGCCCTGACCGGTCATCTTGCCGCTGATATGCAACGACGCGGCGCCGGAGTGCTTCTCGGAGGTGACCCGCTCGGTGGCGACGCCGCGCGACGGCCAGCCGTCCGCTGCGAGCTCGAAATCCGGGTTCGGCACGTTGGTCGGCAGCCAGCGGCGTCCGGGGTTGCGCAGCATGCGGTCGATGCGGACCCGATACTCGGCAAAGCTCACGCCCTCAAGCTGCGAGATCTCCTCCAGGGCCTGGGCCGAGGAGCAGAGCACGTACCCCGCCGACTTCCCGCCACTGGGCAACGAACTCCAGGCCGCGGCCAGCGCCTTGCGGCAGACGTCGGCAAGCGCCGCGTCATTGGCGTGGTGCGCCGCAAACGCCAGGCCCTGCATCATGATCCAGGCGGACGACGCCGAGGGGTTGGTCTTGGGACAGGAGGTGTAACGGAAGGCGAGTTGCTCCGGCACCCACATGGTCTCGACGCAGAACCGCGCAATCTTCACGATGTCGGCGGCGACCCGCTCGTCGCCCGTGGCGTGGTAGTACAGGGTCATCCCCGTCATCAGAACGCCCAGCATGAAGTTCGCCTCGCCCGAGTGTTTTTGGCCCTTGGGGCAGTCGCAGTGCCCGGACTGGAGTTCGTGGAAGTAGAAGCCGTGGTCGCCGCTGGCGACGGACTTCGCATGCTCGCCGTCAAGCATGATCTTGGCCGCGTTCAGATAGAAGGGATCGTCCGTGGCCAGGTATGCCGACATGACCAGCTTCGTCATCCAGCCGGTCTCGCGCGCATTACCAAAGGTGAAGTTGGTGGTCTGGGGGCCCGCCGCCCAATCCGCAATCAGCGTGCCGGTCTCCCAGGACCGCGTGTCGCCACCGAGCAAGTAGTGCTCGATCATGCCCTGGGCCCAGATGTGCCCGCGGTTGTCCGACCAGCCCGGCGAGGAATAGACCTCCATGCCCTGGTAACCCTTGGGATAGTAGCCGGCCGTGTGCCCCATGCTATGCGTCCACTGCTGGCCAACTTGGCGCGGGTCCTTGGCGTAGTGCCGCGTGTCCACGTCACGCTCGTGGCGCACGCACTCCTCGGCGCGCCGACAGAAGGCCGGGTTGCCGGTGCGCATGAACTGGGTCAGGAACCCGTGCCCCAGGTCGTACTCCAGGTTCCCCCAATTCAGCCGCCGTTCGCCGAACCAGTCACCGAAGTTCATCATGCCATACTCACGGCTGGCATCGCGGCTGTCGAGATAGCGGTCGATACCGCGCGCCACGGCCTCGTCATAGTCGCGGAAGGAGTCGCGCACCGAGATGGCCAGTTTCTGAAACACCCCGCTGTTCTCGAGCCACTCGGGCGGCAGTGAAGCAACCGGGCGCTCGCCCGTCAACGACGCGGCCCCTGCGGCGTCCGCCTCGACCAGCCAGAACTCCCAGGTGCGACTGAACCCCTGGCGGAACGTGTGCAGACCGTCGCGAATCTGGTAGTAGAGCTTCTCCTCATCCTTACGCCCGGCATAGAAGTCCTTGGGCAGCTCGGGGCAGAGCCCAAACTCCACCGCCCCGTTGTCGGCCGCGATGGAAACCGGCCACAGTTGCCAGCAGTTCCGCATGACCACGGCGGCCTGGCCAGCGCCGGGCCAGACCACTCCGGGAAGACGCTTGCCCTTGACCCCACTCGGCTGCTGAACCCACTCGAAGTCCTCGCGTTGCAGCACGCTGCCGCCCTTGGTCAGGGTGATCTCGCCCGCCTCGGTCGCGACCCGGACCGGATCCGGCCCACCAGCGCGCACGGGCGCCAGCACCAGGGAGCGAAGGGTCGTCAACTCCTCGGCTGTGCGATCATTCTCAAAGGTGTACTCGAGACGTTGAATTCCGGGGCTCGACCACCCGCTGGCACGCACGGTGAAGGCGCCGAGTTGCGCCCCGTCGGCAGCCACGTAGTGCCCCCGCGCCCGCAGCACCGTCTTGACCAGGCCAGACTCTTCGGTCACCGTCTCCTCGATCGTGCCGCGGTAGGCCTTGCCGTCGGCGGCAGTCAGAACCGCCACGACCGCGGGAAGTGTCGTCGCCGGCAGCACGACCGCGGGCGCCACCGCCCGCCGCGTGACCGCGCTGCCGTATTCGATGGTCAAGGTCTTGGCCGCCGCGGGCACGAGCGCGTCGAGGCGTAGCCAACGCACGCTCAGGTCCGCACGCCAGCGGCCGACGAGCTTCACCTGGCACGGCACCTCGGCGCCATCCGGCCCGAGCAGACGCAGGTTTGCGGGGTACGCCAGTTCGCCCTGGGGAAAGGGCACGCCAAAGGTCAGCGGCAGCCGCTCGAGCTTCCAGTCGCCGGGACTGACAGCGACGGCGATCGTGGCGCGGACCGCGCGCCCGACCGGCGGTTTCGCCGCCGACACCACGACGCTCTGACTCTGAAACGCCTTGCCGTCCCGGGTCTGGCCGACGACGCGCACGTTCCCCGGCCAGACAGAGATACCGGCGAAATCGGCGCGGTGGTTGCTCGCCCAGCCCGTCCCCGCGTCACGGTTGTTGGTCGTGCCGCGGAGCACGTCGGCGTCCTCGTCGAGCACCTCGACCGCCCCATCCACGGCCTGGTACTCGACTCGAGCCTTGGTGGGAACGTCGGTGATCCAGCGCACATGGACGAGCTGGTCCACATCCGCCCAGGCCTCCAGCCGGGTCACCACCTGCGGCTCCTGCGCCAGAGCCGACCACGCCAAGACGCCCATCGTCGCGAGCCCGAACCGCCATTTCAGCTTGGTCATACGGCCTGCACCTCCTACTTTGTGAAGACGCTTAGTCTGAGAACCGCAGAATGTCGAATGCCCAATGACGAAGTACAGAATTACCGACACGGCAACCGCGGTTCTCATGCCGGTATGTCCGGTCCCAGCCGGGGGCCCTGCTGAACCCTGAACCCTGAACCCTGAACCCTGAACCCTGAACCCTGAACCCTGAACCCTGAACTCGAAACTCGCCTCCACGTGCGCTGCCTCGGTTCAGAACTCGACGGCAGTGATGCTGTTCCAGAGGTCGTTGTTGTTACCATAGCAGGTGATGCGGAAATGTCGGGCGGTCTGGGCGGGTTCGAGGGGATAGGATTCCAGCTCCTCGGTCTTGCCGCTGGACTGACCCGCGTAAACCTCGGTCCAGGCCTGCCCGTCAGCTGAGACACTGAGCTTAAAACGGGTGCGCCGCTGGTCCCCGCTGTACCAGGCGATGCGCACCGCCGACAGCGCCTTGGCCGCGCCGAAGTCGAAGGCGACCCATTCTTCGCCGCCGCTGGCCGACCAGCGTGTCCGCGGGTCGCCATCGAGAACCTGTTGGGGCAGATTGCCATCGTCATGGCTGGCGGACACCGTCACGCCGCGGAAGGCCACTGTCTTGGATGGCACCTGCACGTTTTCCCGGATGGGGGCTGGCGTTGGCGGCAGAAAGCGCACCAGATACAGCGAGGTCGCGGCAGAACGGGGGTCCTTGACCGTGAGCCGGGCCGTACCGGGAAAGGCGAGCGCCGACTCCGTGACCACCTCGGCCCCCGCCGCCGCGCTGGCGGACAGCGTCGGCAGCGTCACCGTCTCGGCCGGGAGTTCAACACTATAGGAATAGACCCGCGCCGAGAACCCGGCCAGCGGAGTCCCGCCAAGGCTGAGCGCGGCGAGCGTCGGCGCGGCGGTCTCGGCAAGCTGCCAGGACGCTAACGGCGTCACCTCCGGACGCAGAACCGGTACCGCCTCGAAGCCATAGGCCGGGATAAAGAGCACGGCGATCGTGACGTCGGGCGCCGCGGCCAGATGGATGGCCAGCTTCTGCACCCCCTTGTTGGCCGTCTGAATGTCAGGGTTGGGGGAGCTCGGCAGGGGCGTCGCGTCCATGACCGCGAAGCGGGCCTCGGGGGGCGCCAGCAGGCGGACGTAACAACGCTTACCATAGCGCTCCAGGGTTGCCTCCCGCCCGGCCTCGCTGAGGGCGAAGGCCGTGCCCGCGCTCCCATGGGCGAACCACCAGAGGTCCTTGGCTTTGCTGCCCTGGACCTCATCCTGCACCAAAAAGGCGCGGCGGTGATCGAAGAGCCGATAGCCCCGGCGGACCGCGGTGGCGTGCTGTCGGTATGCGTGGGTCAGGTCCACCACCACGAAGGCGTCCCGCGGTGAGGACTCGGAACGGACGATGCTGGACTCGCCCTTGGGGTCCTGGCTGTACTTCTCTGCCGGATCGAAGACGAGGGTGTTGTGTCCTTCCTCCCGAATGCGGTAGAACTGCCAACTCGGCAGGTGGTGCTTATGGGCCTGGTACGTCTGGCCCTCGCTGCCCAGGTCGGTGAACCACATCTCCCCGAGGCCGTAAAAGACGAAGCTGCCCAGGTCCTGGTGCGCATGCGCGATCCCGTTCTTGCCACCCTTGATGCCGGCAAACAGCGCCTGCCGGTCAGTCCACGAGTTCCGCATGGAGGCGACTTCGGTCGTCCGGAAGACCTTGTCGAGAGCCACCTCCGGTGCGGCCAGCCCGGCGTCAAGGGGCCGGTAGTAGAGGAGGTTAAACAGCCCGCCGCCAGGGCGCTGTTCCTGGAAGCTCTGGTAGAGCGGCTGGTGGAAACGATCCGCCAGGAAGAACAGCGACCAGTGCTCGAACTGGCCGCCCCCGGAACCCGAATCGGCAAAGTTGTAGATGCCACCGAGCGGACTGACCAGGTACACCGGGAAATCGCCGGCGCGAGAGAACCCGGTCCCCTGCAGCGCCTTGACGAAGCCGAAGTCGGTGCCGAACGCCGTCTCGAGACCACGCAGATACGAGGCGAAATACTGCAGCGAGTAGCCCCAGTAACCCAGGCCCTCCCACCAGGCGCCGTCGGGCTCGAAGTGGCGGACCGGAATCTGCATGTACGCATAGGCCTGGTTCAAGATCACGCTGCCGACCTCGGGCAGCTCGTCGAGTACCGCCATGGCCGCGATGGCGGTGCCGCCGTTACAGACGAAGTTCCAGTTGTTCTCGACCTCCCGCCAACCCTGCATGCCCTCGCCTTCGAGTCCCATGTAAGCGGCGTAGGAGAGGCGTAGGCCGTGCTGCCAGAGCCCCTCGCGAAGCGTCTTCCGCTGCGCCTCGGTGAGGCCGTTGTAGAACCAGTCATAGCCAATGCCGATAGCGTGCATCATCTCGGCCGTATCCAGGTAGTGGTCGGGGTTCCAGTCCTTGAACGCCACCACCGCGGCCATCTCCTGCCAGGACCGCTCAAGCCACTTCCGGTCCCCTTCCATACGGTAGAAGAAACCCCAGTGGTAGAGGCGGTTGCCGACGTCCCGCGAGACGGAGAGCAGGCGGCGGCCGTCCGGCAGGCGATGCGTCTGCACCGGCTTGGCGTACAGCGCTTCGGCGGTCTTGCGGGCGCTCTCGTACCAGGCCTTGCCACGCGCATCGCGGGTCACAAACTCCCGCAGCCGCGGCAACTCGTCGTCCAGTAGAATCAGGCGCGGATGCCCCGGCCTGAGCCTCGCCAGAAAGTCCGCCGGCAGCGGCTCCGGGAGGTACTTGGACGCGCCGGGCGACGGCCGGTACGGCGCTGGGTCGAAGCTGAACTCGAGCTCATCGAGGACCCACACCGACTCGTCCGTGGGCGTCTGCTCCCAGCCACTGGCCGTGAAACGCAGACTATCAATCTTGTTCCAGCCTGCCGGCGAGCGTGCCCTGCCGAAGGAGCGAAAGCGGAATTCCAGGCGCTTCCAGCCGGTCCAATCAACCGTGACCTTCTGCGAGTAGTACGACATGACCCCCGGTTCGCGCGTCGAGCCGATGATGAGCATGAAGGTGGCGTTGTTGGCCAGGCTGGAATGGAGCCAGAAGGACATGAGGTTGAAGGCGGACAGGTCGGTCGGCACCCGCAGACACTCGATCGCGGGGTTCACGGTGTGGCGGTCCCAGCGCAAGGCCCCTTGCCCTGCCTTCCTGGGCTCGG
This sequence comes from uncultured Victivallales bacterium, assembly GCA_903834675.1. The sequence goes on from CAILKC010000480.1 coordinate 13,339, forward strand.
CGACGAGGGTCCCGCCGTGCCAGAATGCCGCATTCTCGCAGCCGAAGGCCTGTCGAGTCTCGTCCGTCCAGGCCTGCCTGGCGCGCTCAGCCGCCAGCGCGGGGGCCACCGGTTCGGCGCCCAAGCCGACGGCAGGAACGAACCCCAGACTCAGGCATAGTAGAGTTACTGCGCGGCTGATAGACCGTGCCATGGTGGACTCCTTGCACTGGGCCCAGGAAGCGGCCCTCATCCTGCCGACCCGGCGGACCAAGATAGGGCCATTCCGGGCAGCGTCTCCATGACCATAGCGCCGCGAACGCCACATCGCCTCTGGCTCTGCCGCCTGGCGCCAGCCAGCGCTCCCCTCACAGCCGGTGGTGCCGCGCATACTTCGCAGGCACCCGTTGGTTCCGCTCGAAGTAGTCCTTCACGCGCAGACGCATGCACTCGGAAACCCGCAATCCGCTCCCAGAGATAAGCCGCAGCATCAGACCCATCACGCCGTCAAGCAGCGCCAGCACCAGCGCCACCTCGTTCTCCGTCAGCAGGACCGGCATGCGGCCCGCGCCGGGCGCGTACGGAATTCAGCCCGGCGGTATCCTGCCCAAGAATCTCACGGAGCACAATAGGATAACGCGCTCGCCCGCGCGGCCTGCGCCCAGGAAGTCTCATACAAGGACGAGGCGCTGATCACCGCCGGGACCGGCGAAGAAGCCCGGCAACCAACGGTTGTAGTAGGGCAGATGCCGCTCGTCCACTTGGTCACGACTTCGCAGATAGGCACCAACATCATGCAGATCAATGGCTTCGAGTGTGTTCACACGACCACCTCTAGATTCGCAGACTGACGCATAACCCAGCCCCAGCGCATCGGCGTCAAGCCAAGGCCCCTTGAGCGTGCAGTGCCCGCTCGAAAGCGGCGTCCAGCCCATCGACTACGCTCAGGGCCTTCGGCCGCCGCAGTCCAAAGAGTCCGGGCGCCGCCCGAACTCAGTCCCAAACCGCGCCGGCCGACAGGCCAAGCTTTGGACTGCTGTGGCTAGTATGCAGCCCACGAGCATGCACACAGCCATCGTTCCACGCATAGCTCACCTTTCGTGCTCATACAGATGCGACGCATGGCGCAGGCGTTTCTTGGGGGCTGCCGCGCGGAAGGGCCGCCGAACGTGGGGGGTGGACGGAAGTGCGCGACCTGTACGCAGGCAGGATGGGAGCGGGGAGGATGGGAGCTGCTCCCGGTGTGCTTTGGATTGTCACTGCGGCTTGCGGTCTGGACTGCTGCGCCCCTGCGGCTGCCGGTGTCAGCCCAGGCCGACACCAGTTCCCGCGCCTGTTATCGCGTCGGGCTCTTCGCCCATCTGCATGGCCAGCCCCGGAAAGGCCTGTTCCAGATGCCGCAGGCGACCTTCAGATGCGCTCGTCGGAGGCCCTTGCGCCTGGGCCTGGGAAGCCCGCCTTCGGTGCCGGCGCACCCGCGACTTGGCCTTCTCCCGGAACGACGCATCAGACGCATAGCGCTCCCGGTGCCAGAGACGCTGGCGTACCCGCTTCCGGCGACGTACGCACACCTTGCGCGTACAGCAGTCCTGGTGACAAGAGTTGCGGGCGTCCGGTACGTAATCGAGACCGCACGCCCGGCAAGGGCGCTTCGGCAGTGTGGCCAACACAGACATCCTCCGCTTGGATGCCTGCCAATCTGCACACGCGGCACGCGCAATACACAGGGGAAGAAGAGCCGAACAACACGCCAAGAACAGCCCGCCAATCAGGAAAGCCGCATCAAGACTCCCCCGGAGGGGAAGCAAGAAGAACGCCGGTAACCCGTGCCAGCCTCGCAGTGGGGCCACTCTCACCGGCCATTTTGGTCACGCTCTTGAGGCGGCAACGGGGCGTTCCCTCGCGCCCCAGTCGCACCCGCTGACCCCAACCATCCGCCCCCCGTCACTCTTCAGCAGCCGTTTTCGTCAGGGCTGGTTTTCTTTTCCGGCTAGTCGTGTTGCATCGGCGCGCGTGGGGTACTATATGTGAACTCGTGGAGCTATGTGACTAATCCCGCTGCAATGGAGGGAAGACAGGCCATGAATCAACAGCCGCGGCCGTTCACCTTCATCGAGATCATGGTCGTGGTCATCATTCTCGGCGTCCTGGCTGCGATCGTCCTGCCCAAGTTCACGGGCCGAACCGAAGAGGCGCGCCTGAGCGCGGCTCAGAACCAGATCGGCATCCTGGCCACGGCTCTGGACGCCTACGAACTCGACAGCGGCCGCTACCCTACGACCGACCAGGGACTGCGGGCTCTGGTCGAGGCGCCGACTCAGCCGCCGCTGCCGCCGCGCTGGAAAGGGCCGTATCTGCAGAAGGAGATCGCCACGGACGCATGGGGGGGGAAGTATGCCTACAGGAGCCCAGGCACACGTAACCCGCGCTCCTACGACCTGTTCTCGTGCGGTCCCGACGGGCGGGAAGGCTCTCAGGATGACATCGGCAACTGGTAGACGGCCGCGGTCCCGCTGCTTTACTCTGCTGGAGGTCCTGGTGGCGGTGACTGTGCTGGGACTGATCACGACGGCGCTGGTAGCGGCGTTCCACAGCGGCCTGCAAGCCTACCGGATCGGTGAAGAGCGCGGCGCACTCTTGGCGCACGCCCGCGGGGGAATGCACATCCTGGAAGGCGACATGGCCCGAATGGTGCCGGTGGCGCTGCCTGGTTGCCGTTGCGCTGCCGATGGTTTTACGTTCCTGGTCCGCAGCGCCCGGCCCTTGGCGCCCCCGTGCTGGGTCACTTACCAGTGGCAGGCGGGGCAGTTGGTCCGCTGTGAGAAGCCAGTATCGGGCGTGGCGGTCCAGAACCCGCAGACGACCGTGCTTCTCGGTGAAGCGTGCGAGGTCCGCTTCGAGTACTTGTGGCGAGGCCAATGGGTGGCGGAACACGACGCCGCACGCGACGGTATACCCGAAGCCGTACGCGTCAACGGTACGGTCGGTGCCGGACCCGACGCCCTGCCGCTGTGTACCGTGTTCCGCCTGGCGATGGCGGCCATTCGCAAAGACAACAGCGATGACAAAGATCTGCGCGAGAAAACGCCGCGGACGTGAAGCCGGGTACGCCCTGTTGCTGACCCTGTGGGTAACGGCCGTTCTGACGCTGCTGCTGCTTACCGTCTCGATGCGAGTCAGTAGCAATCTCAAGGCCGTCGGCTACGCCACGCGCGAGATGGACGCAGCGGGTCTGGCCCGCGCCGGCTTCTGGCGTGTGGCCGCCGCGCTCCGATCACGGGCGGAACAGGGGCTGGACACAGCCCCAAACGGCCGCCGCAACGAGAGCATCGGCACGTGGACCGTCGAGCCCGCAGACTGGTCGGCAAAGCCGACAGAGAAGCCGCCGGAGCCGGGCGTCGCCCCATGCTGGTGCGAGGTCGCCGTTGAAGACGCCAAGGCGCCGCTGTCGCGCCTGAACGCCGTCAGCCTGGGCCGACTGCCGACGGTCTCGCCCACGCAGGCGGAAGCCGTCGCCAGTTTCCTGCGCCAGCGCGCAACCGCTGGCGGCGTGCGAGTGTTGGAGGAACTGTGGCAAGTCGAAGGCATGGACGGCGCCTGCTACTACGGTCAGGACAAAACGCCGGGGCTGGCCGCACTCGTAACGCCGTACCACCGCGGACGCGTCGCCATCAATGAGTGCCCGGCTGAAGTCCTGCGCGTTCTGCCGGGTGTCGACGCGCAACTGGCGGGCGAGATCCGGCAGTATCTCGACAGCGGCCGAACGTTCACGCGGGTCGAGGATCTGCAACACATACCGGGCGTGACCCCGGCGGTCTTCCAGGCCCTGGCCGATTGGGTAAAGGTGACGCCGGAGTACTTCCGCATCCGGGCGACAGGCGCAGCCGGTGGCGTCCAACGTCAACTCGAAGGTGTCGTGAAGGTCTCGAAAGCCGGCCTGACAGTGCTGTGGATGGAAGGGGGTTGACGCGTTGTCGCTGGTGGCCATCAACCGCAACGGTTCGCTCCTCGCCGCAGAGGCGGTCACGGCGGGACGATCTGTTCGCGTGCGTACCGTGCCGGAAGCGGCTGGCGCCCGAGCGCGACTGACCGTGGTGGGGCTGCCGTTGACTGAGGTGATCCTCAAGGACCTCTCGCTGCCGCCCATGGAGCCGGGGGAGCTGCGCGAGGCCATACGTTTGCAGGCCGGTTTCCACCTGCCCAATGTCGATCCGGCCACGGTGCGTTGGCAAGTGGCTGAAGGCGAACGCGGCATCCGCCTACTGCTCCTGGCCACCACGTCGACCGTGGCGGGCGGCGTGAAGTGTGTCGTTCCGGAGCCGCTCGCCCTGGTTGGTCTGATGCTCCTGCGCGAGTCCCTCGCCAGCGACAGGAACACGCTGCTCGTGTGCCTGGACGAGAGACGGGTCTTGACGGTGATGATGGCCGGCGCCGAGATCGTGCTCATGCGAGAGATCCCGCTGCCTCAGGGGCCGCGCGGTGACGCCGCCGACGCTGCCGACCTGGTGCGTGACCTGCGTCTCGCCTGTCAGGCGGTCTATCTGCGCGAGGAACGACGCCCGTTGCGGCCTGACCGCACGCTGATTTTCTCGTCCGCGCTCCCGGAGGTGGCGGCGCGACTGACGCCAGAGCTGTTTGGCGACGTCCACTGGATCGCACCCGAGGAATGCTTGGACCTAGGCGACGCCGGGGTTGAGCCTGGCTCAGGATGGGTCCTGGCGGGCCTGGCGGCCTTTCATGCGCGCGGTCGCCGATTCCGGCGCTGGGACCTGCGCCCGCGTGCCGGGCACCTGCGTGGGGCGCTGCGTCGGGGACTGCTGTGGAGCTTGCCTCTGTGGCCCTTGGCGATGGCTCTCTACTACGAAGGCGAATGGCGCCAGAACCAGAACCAGTGCGCGGCCCTGGATGGCCGCCTGCATGCCCTCGCGCCGCGGTACCGCGAACTGAGCGACCTGACGAGCGACGTCACGGCCATGACAGAACTGGCCGCAACGGCCGGCGTCGGGATCGAGAGCCCGCGCCGCTGGCACGAGATCCTCGCGGTCCTCGAAGCAGCCCGGCCACCCGCGGTGTATCTGACCGTGTTCTCGGGTCGGCTCAGCGGCGTCCTGCTGGCGAGTGGGAGAAGCCCGGACTACGAGCGCGTGACCGACTATGTCCAAGCCCTGAGCAGCAGCGCTCGCCTGACCGACGTCGCGTTGATCCTCAGTGAAGCCCGCCGCGAAGGTGTGGAGTTCCAGTTGAGCTTCCGCCTGCGGGCCGACGGAACCGACGGTCCGGGAGCTGCGGCTCCCGCAACGGAGAGGCCGTGAAACTGAGCCCGCGCGACCGACGTTTCGTGATTGCCCTCGCGGTGTTCCTCGTGGGCGCCGGGTCCTATGTGGGCTATCTCGACCCGCTCCAGGCCAAGGTGCGGCGGAGCGCGCAGACGGTGCAAGCACGGCGCAAGGAAGTCTGGAAACAGGAACAGAAGCTGCGCGAACTGCGCAGTTGGCGAGAAGACCATGAGCGGCTCCTGCAGCGGGTGGCCGTGTGGCACACCGGGCTGCGTCTGCCGGGCGTCGGCGCCGCGCTCGCGGATGTTCTCAAGGCCATGGGCAAGGCCGCGGCTGCGGCCAACGTCGAGGTGAGTAACCTGCGCCCCATGCCCCGGTTGCTTGCAGATGGCACCACCCAGGTGATCGACAGCTTCGTGCTCGAGGGGCACGCCACGATCGAGGCTTTCGACCGCCTGCTCTGGGAACTGCAGGGCATGGCAGTCACCGAGGTGACGGTATCCCGCGGCGAGACCGCGGACGGCCCACCCCGGTTCCACCTACGGGCTGACTTGCTGCCCCAGGAATCCATCGTGCGTCTGGGGGGGGCGACTGCCGCGGCTGCGGAGTCGCCCCTTGCCTTGGCCGACGACCTGTTCCAGCCCAAGCAACCGAAGACGCTCCCCCAGGCTGAAACCGACCTTGTGGCGGCACCGTCGGCGGCGCCGCCGCCCGCCCCCGTGCCGCCGCCGCCAGAGCAACCAGCCGACCCGACGCTTGGTACCCTGGTCCTACGGGGTGTCGCTGAGATCGCCGGACAGCAGGTGGCCGTGCTGGCGGACGGCGACGGCAAGGCGGACCTCTTGCTCTCGCGGGGTGAGTTGTACCGCGAGTGGATAGTGCATACCGTGGACGCAGGCGGAGTTACGTTCCAGGCTCGGGGCGGCGGGCAGACAGCCCGGCTGGTTCTGCCCCAGACCACCGTACCGCCCCTCGCTCTGGGTACCACCACCGCGACCGCGTCGGCGACGGGTCCGGAGCGCGGCGAGACGTCAGCCGCGCCGGTGGCGCCGGCACGGTTGGGGCTATCCCTGAGACAACTCACCGCCGAGGAAGCGCAGGCCCGCTTCGGTGAAGGCGGCGGCGCCCTGCTGGTGACCGGGGTATCGCGGCCGGATGCCCTGGTCCTGATCGACGACGTGATCCGGGAGGTCGGCGGGGTCAGGGTCGGCTCAGTCGGGGAGGTCATGGAGGTACTGCGGGGCTTGCGCCCGAGTACGACCGTGGCGATCCGGGTGCAGCGTCAGCGGCAGACACTGGACCTGACCCTGACGCTGCTATGATGGTCCGCCGTGGCCCCCGCGGCGGCTGGTCTCGAGGCGAGGTCGGCAAGGGCGGCGAAAGGGCTAGAGCACAGACATGCGTACGCAATGGCATCAGCTTGGCTGCCTCTTGGCGTGGTCGTACCTCCTACTGGCGTGCGTCGGCGTGGCGTGGGCTCAGGAAGCGGGGGTTCCGCCGACGGAACCGGTCCCCGTCCGTGCCGACACCGACGGCCGGCTCACCCTGGACTTGCGCGACGTCGAGCTGGCATCGTTCGTCAACCTGATGGGTAAGCTCAACGGGCTGGTGACGGTGATGGGTGACGACGTCAAGACCAAAGTGACGGTCTTCGCGCCGAAGAGTCTGAGCATGGACGACGCCTTCCTGGTGTTGGAGGCGGTGCTCGACGCGCACGGGCTTACCCTGATCCGGACCGAGAAGCTCCTGAAGGTGGTCAAGAAGACCGACGCGGTGCAGAAGCCCGTCGAGGTCCGCTACGGCAGCGAGGTGGACTCGATCCCCGACGAGGATCGCGTCATCACCCAGGTTGTGCCGGTGGTCCATGTCGAGGCGAAGCAGCTTCTTGAGGCCTTGCGGCCCTTGGTGTCGAGCAGCGGGCACTCGTTCGCCAACGACAACACCAACGCGCTGGTGGTGACCGACATAGCCAGCAACATCCGCCGCCTGGTGCTGCTGGCAGGCCTGCTTGACAAGGAAAAACCGGCCCAGGAAGCCGCCACCACTACGGTCGTTTACCCCGTGCGCTACATGAAGGCCAAGGACCTCGGAGACGCTCTCGAGAAGGTGTACACGGGACGGCAGGCGGGGCAGACGGCGGCAGGCGGGGCGCCGGGCGGGGCGACGGGCGACGTCAGGTTGACGCCGGTTGAGGCGGCCAACTCCATAATCGTTACGGCCAGCCCGGCGTTGCATACGGACATCCTGCAGACCATCGAGAGTCTCGACGTCCGACGCCTGCAGGTGCTCATCGAGGCCCGCATCGTCGAGGCCTCCTTCACCGAGACTACAGGCTTCTCGACCGCGATCACCAAGTACCTTGCCAGCGGCAACAAGACCGTGATCAAGGTTGCCGCGGGCCGCTCGCTGACCGATCCGTCGCTTGCCGTCACCTTGACGCGGGAGAACTTCGAAGGCCTGATCCATGCCTTGGCCACCGATGGCAAGATCACTATCCTTTCTTGTCCGCGGCTGCTCACCACCGACAACCAGAAGGCCAAGATCACGGTCGGCCAGGAGCAGCCGATTCTGAAGTCGGTTACAGACCTCGGCCAGGAGGCTGGCGCGGGCAAGACGGTCAGCGATTTTGTCTACAAGGATGTGGGTATCAATCTGGAGGTGACGCCGCGCATTAACGTCGACCGCGATGTCGCCCTGGACATAACGATGCTGATCACCAGCGTCCTTTCTGAAATCGAGTTCCCGGGCAACGTCCGCGCGCCGCTGATCGGCAAGCGCGAAGCCCAGACCAGCGTCATCGTCAAGGACGGCGACACGCTGGTGATCGGCGGTCTGATCGGGGCGACCTCGCGGAGTGACCAGACCGGCATCCCGTACCTGTCCCGTATCCCCGGGCTGGGTTGGCTGCTGGGCAGCCAAAATCGGCGGAAGGAACGGACCGAGCTCTTGGTATTCATCACTCCGTACGTGGTGGCCACCAGTGACGAGGGCACGCGGTTGACCCAAGAGGAGGCCGCGAGGGCCAAGCACATCGAGGCGCTAAAGTCGGAGCAGGCGCAGGACCATGAGTAAGATCATTGCTATACACTCGTTCCGTGGCGGCACCGGCAAATCGAACATCACCGCAAACCTCGGCTATGCCCTGGCTGGCGCTGGCCGCCGCGTCGGCGTGATTGATACCGACATCCAGTCGCCGGGCATCCATGTGCTGCTGGGGGGTCAGCCACCGGCCGCTCAGACCCTCAACGACTTCCTCTGGGGCCGGGCCCCCATCGAGGCCGTGGCCCGAGACGTATCGGCCGCTGTCGGGCTGCCCCCGCAACGCCTGTTCCTGATCCCCAGCAGCATGAACATGAGCGACATTGCGCAAGTCCTCAAACAGGGATACGACGTCGGCCGCCTCAACCAGGGGTTCCGCGAGCTGCTGACGAAATTGGAGTTGCAGCACCTGCTCATCGATACGCACCCGGGGCTGAATGAGGAGACGCTTCTGTCCATTGCCGTCGCCGACCTGGTGCTGGTGGTGTTGCGGCCCGATCAACAGGATTTCCAGGGCACAAGCGTCACCGTCGAGGTGGCGCGGCGCTTGCGGGCTCGCCGCCTGTTGCTGGTGATCAACAAAGTTTCGGCGGCCCACGATCCGGCCCAGGTGCGACGCCAGGCCGAAGAGGTCTTCGGCTGTCCGGTCGTCGGAGTGCTGCCCCTGAGCCCGAAATTGCTCGAACTGGGAAGTGCGGACCTGTGTCTGCGCGTGTCGCCGCGCGAGCCCTGGGCCCAGGAGCTCCTCCACGTGGTGGCCGCGCTGCAAGCAGAGTAATACCGTGACGGAAGAACGCACCCATCTGGTAGCGGAACTGCAGGCCTTGCGCGTGCGCTTGGACGACGTCATCCGGCACCTGCAGGCGGCCGAGGCTGCGCCGGGAACGGCGGCGCCGCCGCCACCGCCCGCGCCGGTGCCGGACGCCGCTGCTTATACCCGCCCACCGGCAGCGACGGGCGGACTGCTGGCGGCCATCGATCTGTCTGATGATCTGCGCCAGGTCTACCTCGTCCTGTTGCGGCATCCGGGCCTGACTCTCGTCGAGATGGCCAGGTTGCCAGAGTTGCAGACAGTGGACGATCTGCCGGTGCTGGTCCGTGCCTTGGCGCGGCAGGGGCAACTGGAGAAATATCAGGAAGGTTGCGAGGTCAAGTACCGGCCGGTGGTCGGCGTGCGCGCGCCGCGGCAGGTGCCGGAGTCCATCTGGCGGGCTCTCGAGTAGCCCGGACGTAATCGTGCTGACGTAGATCGAACATGCACCGCGAAACACTCAAAGAACTGATCCTTGCCAAGGGCTGGCTCGACGGCAAACGCCTGCGCGAGCTCGAAGCCCTGGCGGTGAGCGGCGACCGCACGCTCCTCGATGCCCTCCTGCAAGGCGGGCACATCCGCGAGGATGCTCTGCTCCCCGCGGTCGCAGCGGAGTACGGCGTCGAATGGCTCGATCTGGACGGGGTCAAGGGCCTCGACCCTGAGTGCTGGCGAGCGTTGCCCCCGGACTTACGCGACAGCCAGGAGTTCCTGCCCCTGAAGCGGGAGGGTGAGCGCGTGCTCGTGGCCGTCGTCGACCTCGAGGCCGTCGAATCGCTCGACCGCTGTCGGCAGGTAACCGGATGGCTGGTGCGGCCGGTGCTTGTCAGCCGCGCCAAGATGGAGCGGGCCCGAGAGTGGTGCAAGCAGAGCGCCAGCGGCGAGACCGTGCCCGGCGGCGTTGAGACACAGCCCACGGGAGCCGCCGCCCGCGACGACCGCTCCCTGGCCGAGCTGGCCAACGAAGCGCCGGTCATCAAGCAGGTCAATCTCCTGCTGATGCAGGCCGTAGCCGAAGGTGCCAGCGACATTCATCTCGAGCCGGGCGAGACCGAAGCCGTGGTCCGCAACCGCGTGGACGGGGTCCTGCACGAGGTGGCCCGCGTGCCGGCGGCGACGTACCCGGCACTGGTTTCGCGCCTGAAGATCATGGCCGGTCTGAACATCGCCGAGCACCGCCTGCCGCTCGACGGCCGCATCGGCCTGCGCCTGATGGACCGGCCCTACGACGTGCGCATCGCGACCGTCCCGGCGTTGCACGGCGAGGGTGTGGTCCTGCGGATCCTCGATGAGGGCAGTCTCAATCTCGATCTGGCCCGCCTCGGGTTCCCAGACGCGGTGCTGGCGGCGTTCCGGCGACAGATCGCACGGCCTTACGGCCTGGTTCTCGTGACGGGCCCTACGGGCAGCGGCAAGACCACCACGCTCTACGCGGCCCTGGCCAGCATCAAGTCCCAGCAGATCAAAATCATCACCATCGAAGACCCGGTCGAGTATCACCTTGCAGGCGTGCTGCAGATCCATGTCAACCCCCAGGTCGGGCTCACGTTTTCGGTCGGGTTACGCAGCATTCTGCGGATGGACCCGGACATCGCCATGGTGGGTGAGGTCCGCGACACCGAGACGGCGGAAATCGCCATCCGCGCCGCCCTGACCGGACACCTGGTCTTCTCAACCTTGCACACCAACGACGCGGTGAGTGCCCTGACTCGACTGACGGACATGGGCATCCCCACGTATCTGCTGGCGGCCTCACTCAACGCGGTGCTCTCCCAGCGGCTGGTGCGCCGGATCTGCTCCTATTGCCAGACGTCCCGCGCCCCGGCCGAAACGGAGCGTCTGCTGTTCGAGGCCGTCGGGGAACCGCTGCCGACCTCAGTCCAGGTGGGCGTCGGTTGCGACGAATGTCACGGCGCCGGGTTCAGCGGCCGCCTCGGGGTCTATGAGCTGTTCGAAATCACTGAGGCCATACGGCCGCTGCTCTGCGCTCAGACGGCCCTCAACCAACTGCGCGAGCTGGCCTGCCAACAGGGCATGGCTACCATGCTGAAGGACGGGGCAGACAAAGTCCGGCAGGGGTTGACCACGGCCGCGGAGGTGCTGCGGGTAACCCAGCTCTGAGTGGCCGTGGTCAAGCGCGTTCCCGACCGGACCCGGCGCTCCGGGGAGCCAGAGGGGGTTGTGCCTGTGGGCGGATACTCATACAAGGCGGTCAACGCATCCGGCCAGGTTGTCGAGGGCGAGCTGGCGGCCGGCTCGGATGCCGAGGCCATGGCTGCGCTCCGACTGCAACACCTGGCGCCGCTGCGGCTACGGGCGGCAGCCGCGCTGGCGGCACGGACCGGCTCGCGGCGCGGCGTCTGCCGCCGCGATATCACCCACGCCACGCTCCAGTTTGCAGCCCTGCTGCGGGCAGAGCTGACGGTGGACAAGGCGTTGACCGTGCTGGCCGACCAGGCAGGCACCCTCGAGCTCGGCCAGCTTCTGAGCGACTTGGCCCGGCAGGTGCGCGAGGGCCAGCCGCTGTCCAGCGCGCTCGATGCGTATCCGCAGCACTTCAGCCAACTCTACCGGCACACCGTCCGGGCCGGCGAAGTCGCCAGCGCCCTGGCCCCGACCCTGACCCGCATCGGCGAAAGCCTCGAGAAGGACGCGGAACTGCGCGACCGTCTCAAGGGCGCCATGACCTATCCGGCCATCATGTTTGCGGTCATGATCCTGTCGATCGTCGTGCTGCTGACCTTTGTCGTGCCCCGTTTCTCGGGCGTCTTTGCAGAGATGGGCGCCGCCCTGCCGCTGCCCACGCGGGTGCTGCTGACTGGCAGCCGCTGGTTGGTGCATGGCTGGTGGGCCTGGCTGACCGGGGTCGCCGTCGTGGCGTCGCTGGGCTGGGGAACGCTGCACTCGGCGGCCGGCCAGCGGCGGTGGGATCGTCTCCTCTTCCGCTTGCCGCTGCTTGGGGTGCTGGCACGGGAACTGGCCCTGACGCGATTCGCGCTCACCCTCGGCATGCTGCTGCGCAACGGCGTACCCATGGTCCCGGCCCTGGGAGCGGCGAGCGAAGTGGCCGGCAACAAGGGATTGAGCGCGGCGCTGGAACGCATACGACAGGACGTCCAGGCGGGCGCGGCGCTCTCCGTTGCGCTGCGGCGCTATCCGTTCTTCTTCCCCGCGCTGGCAGTAAGCATGGCCGGGGCCGGCGAGCAGAGCGGCAATCTCCCCGAGATGCTCGAAAACTGCGGCCAATACTACCGGCGCGAAGCGGACCTGCGCATCCGGACGCTGACGACCCTGCTGGAACCAGCCATGATCCTGGTGATGGGAGTGTTGGTCGGTTTTGTGATCATGGCGATGCTCTTGCCGATCTTTCAGATGTCGACGGCGGTGCGATGACAAAACAGTTCACGTTTCTCGAACTGATGGTGGTGGTCTGCATGGTCAGCGTCGTGCTGGCCATCAGTACCCCGCGGTTGGGCGAGTTCTACCGCAGCCTGCGCCTGGCGCAGAGCGCGCGACAGGTGATGATCGTGCATAACGCCACCCGCGACCTGGCGGCGAGCACTGGCGCCGAGTGCCGCCTAATTCTGAGCGCCGACAGGCGCAGCCTGCGGGTCGCGAAGATCGCGTCGCCGCCCGCAGCCCCGGTCGTGCTTGAGCCGATCGAGGGGCGCCTCGGACGGTGGGTACTGCCGCCGGGCGTCAGCCTGGTGCGCGTGGTGCGCAATCGCCAGGAATTGACCCCTGGCGTTGAGGTCGCCTGGGACGTCGCCCCGTGGGGCGGCATGGACGAACTGTTGTTCGTGTTGAGCGATGACACCGGCGCGCAACAGCACATCGAGATCGCCGCCGGCGGCAGCCTGGCCCGGATCAAACCGCGATGATTGCCGAATGTCCAAGGTCCTCGTCCGAGAGCCCCAGCCCCCCGCCGCTTCGCTATTCAGCGTCCGTCACTCGGTATTCGGTATCCGCCCCTGGCTCGTCCGGGCCGGGGGCTGCCGCGCCCGTTGGGCGTCACCTGGACCCGGCTGAAGTCTGGGCTGATCTTCCGGCTGGGCGCCGACACCGCCACCGCGCATCGCCAATCCCGCGCCGTCCTGGCGGGGTAACGCCGGGGGACCGGCGCGCGGTTGCGTTCACACTGCTCGAGGTGCTGGTAGCCGCGGCGGTGGGCGCGGTGTTGCTGGTGGTGCTGCTTGACGGATTCGGTCTCTGTCTGCGCAACACCGGCACGGCCGAAGACTACACTCAGGCTGCCCTGCTGGCGCGCACCGTCATGCTCGACCTCGAGAAAGACGCGCGCCTGGCCCCAGGCAAGCGTGCCGGCGTTTTTGGCAAGGAATTCGACCGCTTCCGCTGGGAAGCTACCGTGGCGCAGCCGACGACGGAACCCTGGTTCGCCGTGGATCTCGGGGTGACATTCAGCCGCCGTGGGCTCGACCGAACCGTGACGATCCGTACCGTCCTCCCGGCGCCCGGACTGGTCGACCGGGAGGGACAGAACAACGACCCGGAAGCCCCTCATCCGCGCTGACACCCAGCTGATCTCAGAAACGCTCGATTGGACCAGAGATGACCACGCGGTCGGATCCCAGTACCTCACTTCAGCTCGGGTGGGGTGGCGGTGGAGCCGAGATGTCCGTGCTATGTTAGGAAGCGCAGCGTAGAAGACCGCGCGGGAATCCGCGAGAGGAGGAGTCAGCCGTGAAGCGACCGATGCCAGACCAAGGTTACCGGGACGTCGGACCGAGAACAACAGTGGGGACGCGCCTGGGGCTGGCACTGTTGCTCCTGATCCTTCCCCTCGCCGCGCGCGGTCAGAACCTGACGGCCGAGCCCGGCATGCTCGACCAGGCCCTGCGGCTGTTCCCCGAGGCAAAGACGGCGCCGGGACCGTTCCGGCTCGAGTTCAAGGCCGACGTGCGCATGCACGCGTCCGGATTCGAGGTGCGGAATTTTGCCTTGCTCAGCGGCGAGCGCAGCCTGGGTATGGTCAGCCACGTCAAGTCGATCCTGCCCGAAGGGCTCGGCAGCCAGGTCGAGTACCTGGTCTGCTACGACGCCCGCGGCCAGGTGGTGGACCTGGTGCCGCTGCGCGAGTGGCGCGTCGGCGAGCAGGTGGTGGATATCGAGCCGCTGCTCAGCTTCCTGCGCGGCAAGGACCCGCAGCAGGTTCAGCAGGCCGTCCTCATCCTGATGAGCAGTGTCGCCGCCGCCGCCGGCACCCAGACCATGAAGCCGCCCGCCGGACCGCCTAAGGGGTACACGGTCAATCTGGAGCAGAAGATCCTGACGCCCGGTGCCAAGCTGCCACCGCTCAAGTCCAAAGACCTTAACGGAAACGACTTCGATTCAACCGCATTAGGGGACAAGCCCCTGGTGCTGGTCTTCTGTTCACCGCGCAGCCAGCGCTGCCCGGAGATGGCCGCGGCCACGGAGGAGCTGCTCACCTGGCCCCGGCTCAAGGATCGGGTGCATCTGGTCTACATCGTCATCGGCACCGACGCCGAGGTCCACACCTTTGCCACGCAGAACAAGCTCAGTGGCACCGTCCTTGCCGACCCGACCAACCAGTTGAGCATGCTCCTGAAAGTCCCATTCAAACCGTACGCGCTGTTCTTCGATGCGCAGGGCGAACTGAAGATGAACGTGTACTGGACGGAGAAGCCGAAGCTGGCCGGGTGCCTGTTCCAGCTTCTCGGCCTGACCCCGACCGAGGCCGACGTGCCCAAGCCGCCGACGGCGCCGTAGTACCGGCTCCCAGCCGGAGGTTCCGCGGCCGCCGACCTAAGCCTTGGATGAACGCAAGATCGGGTTGATCCCGACCCCTCATGGAGAGTCCGGGCTAGGGCGCCGGGCCACGCAGTTGGTCGGCCCGGCGCAGCAGCTCTTGGAAATAGTCGCTTTCCGTGATCGCCTCCACGTCCTGATCGCGCTTCAGTTCGTCGATCTTGATGCGCAGATCGTGAATCTCGTGCCGCAATGCCTTTTCGCGCAGGTACGCCGCCAGCGCGGCCCCGGCGAGTACGGACAGAGCGGAGACCATCTCCTCCATGCCGGCGTCGAACGGGACGAGCGCGCTGGAGCGGTGTTCATGGGCATTGACCAGTTCCAGCACCCCGATGGTCGTGCCGTCGGTCGCCTTGAGCGGCAGGCTGAGCCAGGAGACGGGGTGGAAGTCCGGGGCCACACTCGCCAGGACCGGGGGCAAGCGCAACCCGGAATCGGCGGCGCGGGCGGCATCGGGCAGGTTGACGGGGGCGCCGGTGTTGGCGACATGCACCGCGATGGGAACGCTCTCGCCCGCCGGTGCCGCCAGGGCCAGCGTCGGCGCCGCAAGCGGCGGACCGCCGGTGCCGCCCAACATAATACCCGCGGGCTTAAGACGCAGAAGCACGTGCTCCAGACGCTGTCCGTCGCGAAGGAGGTAAAGCAGGCCGCCGTCAGCCCGGCAGAGATCCTGGGCCCGGTCCAGGATGGTGGCCAGCAGGCGGTCGAACTCGTGTTCCCGGGCCATGGCGCTGCCGATGGGGATCACCACGCGCAGCAGGTCTTCGGCGCGCTGGCGCTGCCGGCGCACCTGGTCGAAGGCGTTGGCCAGCATCCCCACCTCGTCCAGAGAACGGACGGCCAGCGCGCCGTCGAACTGCCCCCGTCGCGCCAGGTCCGCGCTGGCAGCCAGATGGCGCAGGGGCCGGGTTACGCCGTAGGCGAAGAGAACGGCCAGGCCGATCCCGGCCAGAACCGCCACGGCCACCAGCTCGAGCAGGCGCCTCTCTATCTCCGCGTCGGCGCGGTACAGCTCCTCGCTCGGGCGGTAGAGTTCGAGGAGATAGTCGACGCCCCCGGCCGGGTTCAGCACGGGGGAAACGTAACTGAACCATTCGCCCTGCTCGTCCACCGTACGCCCATGCGCCGGGTGTTTCTCCCGCGCGGCCCACAGATGGATCTCATGGCCCTGTTCGGTAGAGAGGACAAACGGCTCGAAGATGGCGCCGCGCCACAGGCTGACCCCGAAGTAGTAGCGGCCCTGCTGCCGTTTCAGCAGGATCCATTTGGGCGTGTCGGGCACCTCGCCGACGCCGACCAGGCGCGTGAGCGTGGCATGCACGCGGCGATAGGCGTCCCCCTCCCGGTCTTCGGGCCGCTGGATCGCGGCCAGGTCGGCGGGGTCCAGACTGCTGATCATGGCATGCGCCAGGTTCGCGCACCGGCGCACCATCTCGGCCTCAACCTCCCGGCGCAGCAGACTCTTCGTCCACTCACCGACACCGAGGGCAACGGCGACGAGAAGCGGCACAAAGGCCCCCATCAGTCTCACGAAGAGAGGGATGCGCACCCGCCCCAACACGGCCCCCCAGCGGTACAGGGCGAGGGCGACCAAGAGCAGGGCGAGCGCGGCGGCGGCCAGTGCCGGGGGCGGTGTGAGCCCCCGCTGCCGGTACGTGCGGAACAGGGCAGGACTCACATCGAGCCGGACCGCCGCGCGGTTCACCAGGTCGAAGGTCCAGGGCGCGCCGCCCGCGCGTAACGGATAGACGGGGCCGATCAGCAGGTCGGCAAAGGGATACGAATCACCGAGCAGTGTCAGCGTAGCCGCGGCCCGGCGCGCCTCGTCGAATTGGACCCAGCTCCGGTTGCCGGTGCTGGCCACGGTCAGGCGGGCCGGCCCGCCCGGGGTCAGTGGCGCGATGCTGAGCACGGTCGGCGCGAGCAGTTCGCCTTCAGCGAACCCGACCTGGCCGAACTCGCGACGGCGCTGACCGTCAGGAGCATACTCGACGACACGACCGCTGGCCCGGTTGGTCGCGAAGATGCTGCCGTCAGGCGCCACCAGAAGGCCCGCCCAACTGGCAAGCCCGTCGTTGAGATCACCGAGTTCCCGGACGCCATGGCTGGGGCCGGGGCTCGTGGCATCGACCACCACGGCGGCGGCGGCGGGCAGGCGCCAGAGGTTGCGGCGCCCCGGCAGGTCATGCGCAAACAGGTGCGAACCGTCCGGGCCGGCAGCGTAGATGAACTCCGGGAACTGCTGCTCCGGTGCGAAGGTGACCCGCAGCAGCACGTGTGGCGGCCCGGTCCAGGACTCATACTCCGAGAAGCGGTAGCCGACGAAGCGCCGCGTGGCCCGTTCGTAGACGTAGCTCTGCACCACCACGCCGTTCGTCCCGGGGAAGAGCGAACGGACCATGTAGTAGAAGCTGGCATCGTCGGGCTCGATGCGGCGCACCGTCTTCGCCATGAGCTCGTGGCTGCCCGGAGCGCACTGCAACGCGATGACCGTGTTCCCGCGCTTCTCGACCACAGCGAGCGTGTCGCCCGTCAGGGTCCACGCCACGGGATGGATGAACCGGCACGAACTGGCCTGACGCCAGACGCCGTACGCGAAGACCGCAGCAGCGGCCGCCGCCAGTAAAAGCGGTACGGCCAGCCGACGCCAGCGCCGACGCCCGGACGTGGCACCGGCGGGTGTGATCTCCGTTGCGGCCATGCTGCTCCTGACAGCCCGGAGCGCCCCGGGTCAACACGTGGAGGGGAGAAGCTAGTTCTTCTTCTCCGGCTGGACCTCGACGACGAGCCCTTCCTTCGGGGGCGGGTCATCCTCCGAACTGCTCTCCTCGGTTTTGGTCTCTTCCGGCAGTTGCATCTCCTCTTCCGGCAGGGCGTCCACGGTGGCAAAGCGGTCCCCTGCGAAAACCTTGCCGTCCGCGTCGCAGAATTCGAGAGGGTTGCCGTCGAGCGGCCGGCGCCAGTAGAAGGCCTCGATGTCCAGCCACGTGCCCCGTGCCCTGTTGTTGGCGGGCGGGGTATCGGTGGTGAGGTAGTCCTGGATGAGCTCGCGCCAGGTCATGACCCCGCGCGACACGCAAAGGGCTCTCTCGCCCATGCTGAGCGCCAGCGCTTGGTCGTGAAACAAGTCGAGTTCGCGCCGCGCCGCTCTCCCCGCCTTGGTCCCCCTGGGGCAGACCTCGATCATGGCCTCCGCCCATCGGGTGGTTCCTTGGGGAATCACCTGGATATGCAAGGCCAATCTCTGCCTGAAGGTGCGCACGGCCGCCTCATAGGCCAGCCGCGCGGTAAGCACGGCCGGCGGCTCCGAGGCCGGCATGGGGTTCTGCCTCCTCCACGCCACGTAGGCGGCCCGGTACCTCCCGCGGGTGTTGTTTTCCCAGGGGTTGTTCCGCACCGTGGGCTTGCCTTCCACCACCTGCACATCGCCAACCAAGGCGACGTACAGTTCGTGCAACTCGTCATGAATGCGCTTCACGAACCGCAGATTCTCCCCGCCGTTGTCGAACGTCAATTTGTCGTCTGGGCTCATCTCTGCCGTCACGGTCTTGTACAAGTTGCTCGTGTTGTCCAGGTAGGGCTCAATGGCAACCCAAGGCTGATAGTACGCCGTGCGTTCGAAACTGTAGGCGAGTTCGTCCAGGCGATCGCAGCGCATGATGTCGCCGTCCGAAGGCACAAACCGGTTGGCGGCGCGCGCCGGGTCGCCTTGGTGCTCGGTCATGCCCCGGATGTCGAAATAGCCGGCGCCGTCCCCGCCCGCAGACCTGTAATCGCGGTCGAGGATATCCACCATCAGCCGCAGCCAGTCCGGGTCGGAGTACTGGAAACCGACGGCATGCACCCGATCCAGCAGCTCGAAGTTCAGCGCGGGGCGATCCTTCAGAGGAGTGGCCCGGCGCACGTCTTCCTTGAGCGCTTCGAGAGCAAACGCCAGGCCGGTCTTGCGCGCCTGCCGCGACATGGTGTAGTTGCTGGCCACGGCCCGGCGCAGATAGTCGTAGAAGCGGTTGCGGGCGGCGGTCGGCAGGTTCCGGGCCTCGCCCGGGTCGACCGTGCCGGCATAGACACGGGCCAGCGGCAGCACGCGGTCGCCGGGCGCGAGCCGGGTCGGGGCCGCCTCGAACACCGCCAGGCTGCAGAAGGCGCCGCCGCGCCGGTTGAACTGCAACTGCCAACCGTGCCGGGCGAACCACTCTCTGGTGCGTTCATTGAACTCTGTATTGTCGGGCGCCAGTTTGCGCACCGTGCATGGCATGATCAGGGCTCGATTGGACGTCCACGGCAGGGCGCTGGCGGCCTCGAGCGACTCCGGGTTGATCCGGGCCCGCGCCACGGCCAGCAGAAAGGCCTTGCGCGCCTCGAAGTCGAAGGCCGCCTGGTCGGCCTCGAAGGTGACCACTTCGGTCTTGCCACCGTTGACGGCGGCGAAAATCTCCTGCTCGTAGACGCACCAGTCCGTGCGCAGCAGGAACTCGCGCAGACGGTTCTGGCGCGCCTCGGTAGCCTCCAGATACGCGACCGCGTTCCACCACTGGGCGTGGTACAACTCGCGCCGCAACGCACCGAGCAGGCAGTACACTGAGGTCAGCGCCGCCGGGTAGACCTGAATCAGGTAGGCATCGCCGAGCTTCACGGGGATGAAGGCGGCCTTGGCCGAGCCGTAGCCCGTGGTGTCGCCGCGCTGGGACACGTAGACAAAGCGGACCTTCATGGCCGGCAGTTGCAGGGTGACCCCGCCGACCTTGAGTTGGCTCGGGATACACCGGTCCGCTTTCGAGATGAAAATCTCGTCGTCCTCGTTGTTCAGACCTAGGTCGATCATCTCCTGACTGGGGCCAATCTTGAGCATCAGGGCATTGAGGAACTTGCGCTTCCCGGTCGGGTCCTCCGGCATCGCCACCCGGTCGTCGGCCGTGAAGATGACCGGTTCGCGTTCATCGAGCCAGTTGTCGTAGGCGAAGCGGCCAAGGGTCGTCTCGCCATTGGTCAGGAGCACGCGTGGAAACGCCCCGCCGGCCTCGGGCGGTGGCGGTTTCCACACCTCGGTGAAGGCCTCATGGAGTACACCCCCGCTGACGGCCACGCCGAGCACGCCCATCAGAGCGAGTTTGTTCTCGAGGTCATACTCGCTGAAGACCATGGGGGCGACCCGGCGCAGTTGCATCATGATCCGCCCCCGCTGGGCCGGCGGGAAAATCATCCCGTAGAGCCGTATCTCGACCGGCCGCCGGCCGGGCTCGAGCTTGAACAGCCGCCAGTCGGCGCCTTTCTGCAGGAAGCGGTAGGTCGCGCCGTCATAGAACGAGAAGCCGCGGAGGCGCGTGAGCAGTTCCTCGTTGTTCACCCGCAACGGCCGGATCTCGACCGGGAACACGTCGTCCATGACTTTGCCGGCGCCACGCTCGATGATGCCCAGGTTGACGAAGTACTCTCCGAGGGGTTCGGCCGCGGCGGGCACGACGAAAGCGGCACCGGCAAGGAGAAGAGCGGCCCCAACCCAACCGCGGGTCAGCGCCAGGCGGGGCCTACGTCGTTGGCCGCAAAGAACCACTTGTCCTCCGCCGCGTTGAAAAGTCGCCATCCACTATCTAATGTAACTTAACTAGGCAATGGGAGCACTGCAAGCCGAGCCAGGGTTCGCGGGCTGGGGCGGGAGGTGTTGGGTGCGAAGGAGCTGCTGGCGGCGGATAGGGGTCTCAAGTCTGGCCCTGCTGGCGGCCATCGTAGCGCGCCTGCCTGCCGGCGAGTTGGCCGACGTCACCCTTCACCTCAAAGCGGGTGTGAACCTGGTCTCGGTGCCGTTGGCCATCGACGCACGGCAACGCCGACCCGATCTGCTCTTCGCCGATATCCTGCCGCACCTTGAAGCGGTCGCCTGGTTCGACGCCGCCACGCAGCAGTGGCAGAGCGTCAGCCCGCGGGCCGTGAGTTGGCCGGCCGTGGCGCCGCCGGATTTTGCCGGGCTGTCGCTCACGGTCGACGGCGATCTGGATTGGCGCCTGGTCGGCCTCGCCCCGGGCCCCGGCGAGCCCATCACCTCGGCGCTGGTGCCCGGCTGGCAGTGCCTGGGCGTGGGACTGGTGCGGCGCAATGCCCAGACGCAGGCCTGGGAGCCGGGCGAGACCAGCCTGCGGCGTCTGGTCCAGGAGCACCCCGAGGTCGGCCTGGATCTGGAGCACGACCAGGTCTACACCGCCGCGGGTGCCGCGCCGTCGGGTGCGGCCGAGCGCCTGGCGGCCGACGACCCGCTGCGTGCCGGCCGGGCCTACTGGGTCCAGCGGCCGCCGCCGCCCGAGCCGACCGCCGCCCAAGCGGCGACGCTGCCCCGGATTCTGCTGGGCGCCGCCGCGCCCACCGGCAGTACGCCGGCGGAGCGCGATGCCGAACTGGCGCGGCTCGAAGCGACACTCGCGGGCAAGGCGGACGCGTACCCCAAGGTGGCGGAAGAAGCGGTCACCCTTGGCGCGTTCGTCATCGAGAAGGTGCGCTACCGCGTCGACGGCGCCGGCCACCGCCTGAACGGGCTCGGCATTGTCAAGGACCTGCCGCGCAGCGTTGCCGCCCTGGTGGCGGTCAACGATGACTTGCCGTTCCTGGTTGACATCGAGTTCGTCGACAACCAACCCCGCAGCGCCTTTGCCGGCGGCCCGCTCCTCGAAGGCGATGGCCTGACCCGCGCGGTGTACCTGGCGCCCAGCCGCTCCGAGAACGGCGTGCTCAACGGTTTCGCGCGCGGGATTCCGGCGGCAGACCTCCTGTATCTGACCATTGCCGTCACCGACCTCTATCCCGACGGATTCCTGCACATCGAGATGGAGTACGCTACGGGCTTGCAGGGCACCGACGCCGCACCCGGGTTCGTCGAGGCCTTCACGCCGTCGGGCATGGAACAGGAGGAGCGCTCCGGCCGCATCAAGGACGAGACCGACTTCTACTGGGCCCGCTTCGCCACGGTGTTCGGCAAGCAGGACGAAGAGAGCGGCGGCGGCGAGAGCGACGTGATCATGTCCCAGGTCTGGAAGCTGCCGCCGCTCGCCGCCGCCGCCGATGTCGCCGAGAGCCTGAGCGCCAAGGAACAACGCCGTACGGCGCTCCAGGATTGCGCCGCCGGCGAGTGGCTCCTGAACATGCCGGAGAGCGCCGAGGAGGTGTTCGAGCCGCTGCCGGCAGGGAAAGGCGACACCCCGGCCAGCTTCGGGTATGACCCGGAGAAATGGCTGGTCTTCAGCCGTGGCGAAGCCAGCGGCGACCAGGGCGCCGAGCGCGCCGTCATGGTCTGCACCGGCATCGAACGCCTGCAGATTCTCCGGCGCCTGGCTCCGGGCGGCCGGAGCGACGACCTGAGTCTGCCCGTCCAGGACAACAAGCTCTACGTCGACGAGTACGGCACCCTCTGGTTCGAGGACGGGCGCGCCCGCCAGACGCGCCTATCCTGGCGGCATGGCCGCATCGAGTTCACCGACAACCGCTGGGAGCACATCGGTTTCTGGGTCGAGTACCGGCGCGGGCACTGGCTGCCGAATATGGGCTTCACCGCGATTCTGGCGTCCAGCGGCACCTACGACGACGGCACCCAAATCAAGGACGCCCGGCTCGACGGCACGCTCGGCGTTGACATGATCATGCACCTGCGCGGCCAGGCGCAGAATCTGAGAGAAGAAGGCGTGGCGGTTGGCCTGTTCGACCTGATCAGCGGCTATTTCTGGGCGATGCTGAGCGGCATGTTCCACGACACGATCTGGTTCCCCACGCCGGACGCCATGAAACGCATGGCGGGGTCGTCGTTCACGCTGGGCGCAGACCTGAGCCTGGACGTGATCGAACCGATCAACAAGGTTGAGTTGGTCATTCCGATCGGTTACCGGTACAGGGTGGAGATCATCGACGAGAACCACATGGGGGTGTCGCACTGGCTGCGGTCCGAACTGAACCTCCAGAGCGAGAGCTTCGACACCGAGCTGTGGCTGGAGAGCGTCTACCAGCGCTTCCTCAGCCGTGACGGGCAGGACCGCAACCTGCATACGTTCTACGTCGGCTGGACGGCGCGCGGCAACATCACCGATAAGGACTCGCCCTGGGTCGGCAAGACCGTGGCCTTCGAAGACTGGGCCGGGGTAAAATCCAAGCCGTTCGCGGACGCTGACAAAGAGATCACCTACGAGTCGGAACCGGTGTTCAGCGTCCACGTCTCGGACACGGAGCCGAACCCGGTCAGCGTCGAGGGCTGGAGTTTCACCCCCTACGAGTTCCGCTTCGCGGCCCAGACGTACGAGTTCGAGATTACCAACCGCAACTGGTTCATCAACACCTGGGTGGCGACCTTCAAGCACGCGCTGAACCGCTACAAGTTCCACGAGGGCACGCACATCCCGAACTGCTTCTATGTCGAGCGCGCCCTGCTCTCCAGCCGCCTCGAGGCCCCGCCCGAGTTCCAGCCCCTGTTCGGCGGCTTTACCTCGACCCTCGAGGTCGAGTACAAGGAGGACAAGCCCTTCTGGGCCATACTCAGCGGCGTCGACCGGATGTCCATGCTGCTCCAGCTCAGTTTCTCCGTGGGTACCGACGACGTGCAGTGCACCTTCGACGAGTCATACATGGTGTGGCAAGTCACGCCGTTGACGATTGACCTGGCGGTCAGGGGTCGGCTGATCTGGAAGGGCCATCCGATGGCCTTCGAGGGCATGCTGGCGCGCGACGCCGACGGCAACTGGATCGCGACGCTGGCCTGCTCGGACCTCGCCGCGATCGCCGGCGACTTCGAGTTCGGCCGCGTCGACTCGCTGATCGTCACGTTCCCGGTGTACCTCAAGAGCGCCGGCGCCAACCAGCCGAAGGGCAAGGAATTCCTGAAGCACCTGCAACTGCTGATCTCCGGCCGCTTCGACAACCAGGAAATCCGCGACAAGTTCGGCCTTCCCGACGGCATCGAACTGAGCGGTATGATCAGCTTCCCCGAGGGCGACCTGAAGAGCGCCACCGTGACCCTGACCGCCGGCGCCATCGTCTTCCAGAACCCAGCCAAGTTCGCGGAGGAGTTCAAGGACATCCCGACCCTTGAGTTCGAGAAACTCTCGAACGTCGTCATCCAGACCGCGCCGGGCAAGAAGAGCTGCATGGTCAACTGCGACGTGGACCTGATAGCCAAGGACTTCGTGCCCGACCCGGACAACACGCCGCGCGAGCAATGGCCGCGCATCACCCTCGGGGCGACCTACACTCAGCAGTACGATGCCTCTGGCAATCGCATCTGGAACGTTGAGCTGCGTGGCAGCAACCTCCTGAACTTTGCCTTCAACAAAGACCGCCAGGGCGCCAACGAGGAGGACGGCGGCATCGTCCTGAAGAACCTGCACGGAGTCGTCGAACGCGGCGGCGGCCGCACCAATACCTGGGAACTCGATGCCACCATCGAGCTGATCCTGCCGACCCGCGTGGTCCAGCAGGCGCACGAGAGCCTGTGCGAAATCCCGCAGCGCCTGACCCTGGTCGGCAAGTACTACCGCACCGGTGTTCGACCGGGGTGGCTCTGCGGCGTGCGGCTCGACAAAAAACTCGAACTGGCCGGGTTCGATCTGATGCTCAACGAACTCATCCTCACCAAGCAGAGCCCGTGGAACTTCGGGTTCAAGGGCGGCGTCGGCTTCGGCGGCAAGAGCTTCGACGGGACCATGACCGTGATCGAGAACGGCTTCAAGTTCCTGCTCCCGGCCGACGCGCTCATGGACCTGAAGTTGCCCGGCGACGTCGGGCTGGCCGTCAGCAACTTCGGCATGGCGGTCGGGAAGGAACTCGGGCTGAGCGGCGATGTGAACCTCGCTCTGCCTCGCGACAACCCGCTGCGCGCCGTGTTCGGCGAGGCACTCAAGGGCAGACTCCAGGCCGGGGTCAACGGTTTCGAGGTCATCCTCACCGTCGACGCCGCCAGGAGCGTGGACATGGGCCCGCTCGGCCAGGCGGTCTTCACCTTCGATTCGCTGAAGGTCAACTCGCTGGGGGCCTTCGCCGGCCGGGGCCGGGTCGGTGTGGCCGGGCGCACGCTGGGGTTCGAGATCGGCATGCAGGGCCCCAGCGTATTCTTCACCCTCGATTTCGGCGCCGCTGGCGTCGACGTGGATCTGGCCGGCTTCTTCAAGTTCGGCGTGCATAACAAGGTGTCATACCGCTGCATCGCTGGGGCGCACCTGGTGCAGATCGACGACGCCACCATCGGCGGCGGGCTGATCCCGATCTCCGGCTTCGAGTACCATACCGAGCGGCTCTACTACGTTCTGCCGGTTACGCTGCCGCCGGTCGGGTTCGCCTTCTTCGACAGTCTCGACGGCAAGACCTACATGTGCGGCTTCGCCACCAACATCGGCTTCAGCTTTCCGGCGCCGACCGGCCAGGACCTGTTGACCCTGATCACGTTCCTGGTCGACGCCTTCAACGGCGGCGAGGTGAACTGGGAGAAACTCGGCCAGTTGCACGCCCCAGCCTTCGGTATCCACGATGTCTACCTCGATTTCCCGAAAGTCCCCGGCTATATGTACAAAGAAGGCCAGTGGCAGCACACCGACCATGTGTTCAGGAGCGTTTTCGGCCTGGATCGCTGGACCTTTATCGACCGCATCCAGCTTGATCCGGGAACGGTGGTGAAGCTGGCCAGTGCCGACAGCATCTACGACGTGGTGGATGTCGTCATCCCGCCGTCGGCACGCGAGAAACAGGGCACGCTGGATCTGCGCGGCTTCCGCGCCAACGCCGGCTACTCGATCCGCGGCGACCGCACGCTGTTCGAGGAACACGCCGTGGCGAAGCTGCCCGACCTCGAACGCTTTGTGCAGCGGGTGCGCTACGTCAACGCCAACACGGGAGGCGACCCGACCGAGCTGGTGCTGCGGCCGGAACTCGATTGCTGGTCCGGGCACGACTGGGAGATGATGCACCGCTGCGGCCACGCCGAGAAGCTCACGCCGGTGCGCGACCAGGTCAGCTTCCTGACGGGCAAGTGGCTGGCCAGTGCCGAGTTCACCAACCGCAACCTGACCGTGGACGCCTTGCGGACCGAAGCCAAGAAGGTGTTCGGGGCGGCGGCGGTCGACGCGCTGTACGCGCGCCTCGCCGGGAGCGGTGCGGTCACCGCCGACGGCCTGAGACAGGCGCTCCCCACGGATGCGACCTGCCTGGCTGACGCCGTGACCAAGTACCAGCTCCAGGACCGAGTGAGGGAAGCGTTCGCCAACGACTCCTACCAGGCCTTCTTCGGCCGCGCCGCCGACGCCGGTGGCCGCCGTTACTGGCTGCGGCGCGCCTTCGGGCCGTGCCCGTGGATCGCGAACCAGGGCGAGACCGGCCACATGGTCTACGGCCCGTACCGGCCGGTGGCCAAAGGCAACTACCAGGCGGTGTTTGGCCTGCGCGTGGCCAGCCACAGTGTCACCTCCGACGTGGTGACCCTCGACATCGCCGCCGGCCTCGGGAGCCAGAACTTCGCGAGTCAAACCCTCAAGGGTACAGACTTCGCCGTCGCCGGCAAGACCGAGAACCGCATCGTTGATTTCACCGTCCCGGCGGACGTCACCGATATCGAGTTCCGGGTGCGCACGACCGGTGCTACGGCGGTCACGCTCGACACGCTCCGGGTGCTCGCCGCCGGCTCGGTGGTCACGCGCCAGGTCCCGATCGGGACCGCCCTGGGCGGCGGCAGCGCCACGGTGCGGTGGGAAGGCGTGGACATCCGGCCGGAATTGGTGCAACTCGAACAGCTCATCACCGACCTGGCCCTGCCGGCCAACAAGACCTGGGACCAGCATCTCGACGTGGTGCTGACGCGACTGAAGCTCCGGGACGCCAACCCCGAGGTGCGTGACCGCCGCTTGCTCTTCGCCTGGTCGCCGGACTGGCGTGTCGCGGTCGAGCTGAACCGAGGCAGCCGCGGCGACATCAACGCCGTGCACTGGCTCGACGGCGGCCTGCGCGTACGCTGCGGCCGGACCATCGTCTACCGCGACCCCAACTTCGGCGGCAGCGCTCTGGAACTGACCGACGACCGCGACTTCAACGCCGAGCCCATGCCCGACAACAGCATCTCCTCGGTCAAGATCGAGGGGAGCGGTCAGATCACCCTGTACGCCGACGCCAAGGCGAGCGGCACGTCATTGACCGTAACGCGGGACATCGCCGACCTGGGCACGCAGAGTTTCAACGATCAGGCTTCCTCGGTCCTGGTCTTCCTGCCGATCAAGCCATACGAGATCAAGGACTGGCGCGTGGTGGCCACTTCGAGCAGCGGCGTGGTGGCGGTGCTCGATGCCGGCGCGTGGGAGACGCGCTTCCCGGCCGGCGAGCGGCTGCTCTGGTTGTCCGTCGGCGCCCGCCTGGCCGACGCCTGCAGCCAGGTGCGCACCGCCCTCGGCGATCTGCGGCCGTACCCGGACTTCTTCCAACAGCCGGGCACTTGGCTCGAGGGTACCTGGAACCGGGTCATGCTGCCGCTCAAAGCCGACGGGCGCGTCGACGGCGACGCCACGCTGGCCTTCCCGAAGTACCCGGACAGCAGCCGCACCTCGGCCAGTCATCCGGACTGGACGGTCGCGGTGCGTCCGCTCACCGACCACCAGGGCCGCACCATCAGTGCCCTGAAACTTGACCGCACTCAGGCTACGCTCAGTGCCCGCTATGGCACCGTCACCCTGTTCGAGAACAGCAACTACGAGGGCCACTCGACGGTGGTCACCGCCGATCTTCCCAGCCTGGTCGGTACCGAGGTCGGCGACAAGGCTGCCAGTTCCATCCGCTGCGAGGGCGGCGGCACGGCCGCATTGTACGGCATCGACCAGTACCGCGGTTGGCGCGAGATCAGGCGTTTCACGCTGAGCGAGGTGGAGAAGCGGACCACGAATGCCGGGGCCGTGACCGGCGGCTGGCGTTTCGGCAGCGCCAACGAGTCGCGAATGTTCCGTTGCGCCTTGAGTGATGTGCCTGGCCGCTACCGGTTCGTTGTCACCTGTACGCTTCAGGAAGCCGGCGGCATTACGGTCCAGGTTCCGCAGATTCTCGGCCCGTCGAGGACGACCACCTCGTACCCCAAGGACAGCACGCAGATGGTACGGCTAGACTTCGTGTCGGCCGCGGGCACGAAACAGTCTGTTAGTATGACGAAGGCGCAGTTGCCGGTTGGCACACCGGTGACGTTCGAGCTGGTAGCCGACGTGGACCAGGCGGCCATGCCCGTGACCATCGAGATGCACGAGACGTGGAGCAATGAGTGGGTGCTGGTCCACAATCCGGCCGTCATCGTGTACCGCGCCACGCCGGCAGACCCGCTCGAGACGCTCACCCAGTCCGACGACTCGCTGGTCAACAACCCGGTCGGCAACGACCAGTTGTCGGCCATCAAGGTCTTCTCCCCTTACGCCATCAGGGACAGCCAGCGCTACGACGTGTCGCGCACGCTGCCGGGTGGCGGCGTTCTGCACCTGACCCGCCAGGAGGACGCGCCGCGCATCGGCGTCGAGATGAGCGACACGCGGCACCGCATCGACTGCCGTTATGACGCGCAGGGCGCGGTGCAACTCAGGATAACCACGGCCGACAGCTACGCCTTCCCGGCTACCGGTTACACGCTCTACGCCGGCGGCGAGACGTTCGCTCTGGCCCAAGCCGCCGACGCGGCGCAGCATGTCCGGGTGATGCGCCGCCAGACCCAGATGCCGGAAGGCCCCCTGGTCACGCAGGTTGGCGACGCCCTGCGCACCGAGTACCAGAGCATAAAGATCGAGCCGGCCGGTCCCGGCGAGCCGCAGTCGAAGTTCGAACTGCCGGCCGCCAACGGCGCGCAGCTCCGTTTCCTCCTGCCGCCAGCCGCCGGCGGCTTCAGCCGCGCGCTGGTCGCCGGCTCCAACCCCGAGGCGTGGTGGCCGACCTACGCCCGCAACGACGGCCTGACCGCGGGTATCCGCCGTCCGGTCGGCACCGAGCCGGGCGGCTTCTCCATCAACGCCGACGTCCAGGCCGGCTACCAGGATTACGTCAATATCGCGCTTCGGGTTTCCGGCTCGATCGAGACCGACGGCAAGTTCGAGTTGCGCGGCAACGGTGAGGTGATGCTCGCCGGCTACACCCTCAGCGAGGCCGAGATCGTGCTGGGCAGCGAGCAGGGCCTCTACATCCGCGGCAAGATGGACCTGTTTGGCGTCAGCCAGGTGCTGGTCGAGGGGTACTTGCGGCCCGACGGCCAGTTCTCCTTCACCGGCGCCGCCAGCCTGATGGTCAGGGGAAGCGGCATCAGGGGTGCCCTGACCGTGGGCAACGAGGGTCTGTTCATCAACGGCGGTTTCTATCTCTTCGACCGCGCTCTGCGCAGCGCCAGCTTCGCCATCTCCAGAGGCGGCAAGGTCAGCTACAGCGAGTCACTGGGCATCGGCATCGCCGGGATCGACTACACCGTCTGGGTGCAGTTCCTCGACGCGCTCGGTCTGGGCCTCGAAGGCAATGCCTGGGTGGATCTGGACCTGCCGATCAGAATTTGGGGACCGACCGACTGGGACTGCTGCTGCTGGGACGCGATCTGCTGGCCGACCGACTGGGGCTGGATCACCCTCGGCACCATCAACGCCCACTACGACGCGCACTTCGGCCCGTGGGAACTCAAGACGCAGGAAATCTCGGTCCCGCTCGCCGTCGGCACGCTCAAGTACAACCTGGCCTCGCGCCAGACCTCGGTCGACTGGCGGTGAGCGCGGCGAGAGACAAGGGCTCGGATTCGGGGCGTGAATCGTGACGGGTGAATCGTGACGGGAGGGCAGGACGGAAGCCCTTCTCGAACCGTCCAAGGAGGTCGTGACGTGCTCCGCTCAGACACTCTTCTCACCCTCGCTTTCGGCTGCCTGTTGGGTGCAGGCTACATCGCCGGTGCCGCCGAACCGCCACAACGCCCGATGGTTCTGCATGGCGTGGCACTAGTCAACGGTACCCCCGTACCCAAGGGCACGGTCCTGACGCTCAGCGTCGATGGCCAACCGGTGCAGACCAGCCTCCAGGAGGACTTCGGTCAGGCACACTACTCGGTCGCGATTCCGCCAACTCCGGTGCAGCCCATCCGTTTCACGTCGCTTGGGGAGAACAGCCTCGCCGCCCTGTCCACGGTCGGTTGGCAGGCGGGTACGGTGCTGCGCCACGATATCCTGGTCAACTGCGAACTTGCCGTTCCACCGCGGATTCTCGGAGCCATCGCTAGGCTCGCCGACGACACCTGGACCCTGGACTGCCAGTTCGAGCGTCTGGCCCAGACCGCCGTCGCTGCCGACCGCATCACCTACGTCGTGCGCTGGTACCTGGTCAAGGTCCCGGACGACCCGGCTACCGGCGTCCCGCCTGTGACCACGCTTCTCGGCGAGAGCCGCTACCCGGGTACCGGCACGGGCCCCATCGCCTCGTCCCTGAGCGTCAAGCAGGCCGTCGCCGACCTCCAGGCGCATCTGCTGCGAGTGGTTCTGGGAACGCAGTTGGACAACGGCCGTAGTGGCCCGCCGGACGTTCGCGTGGTGCCGATCACAGTAACCGCCGGCCAACTCTGATACGAGGGGCTCGTGCGCAACGGCCGTATGCGGTCACGCGCACGGGGGCTTGGTGACCCGGTGAGCTGACCGCCTCGTTCGCCGGTGGTTGGTGCGGGATCTTAGACTTGGCCTACGCGCTGAGAGCTGTTGGCTCATCGAACATGAAGGGTCTCGGCCATCTGCAGCTGCCGCCCCCCGTCTACAAACGGCAGGTCCCGGACGAGCGCAAGCTCAGCAGCGACTGCTGCGCCAGCCTGGCGACCGGTGATGGCGTGGTCTACATCGCGGGATTGACGACCGGAATCCACGTGGTGCGCGCCCCGGCCGCCTGCAGGCAACCCCGGCCGAAGCTGCGGTTCGATATCCCCGCTGAAGTCCCGGAAGCGGTCGACCCGCGCCTGCAGCGCTACGATCTTCACTGCCAGGTGCGGCGCGTCGCGGTGAAGGGTGACTTCGTCTACGTCGCGGCTTCGCATGCCGGGCTGAAGCTGTTCGCTATCGGCGCGGACGGGCTCAAGGAAGTGCGGACGTGGGAACGCGAGTGCGTCTACGATGTCAGCGTCCATGGCAACATGCTCTTTGTGGCGGAGAACAACCTGGACCTGGCCGTGTACCGGATCGCGGCGGACGGCGACCTGACCGAGATTGGACGCGGGCAGTTGGACGGGAACCAGAGCGTTCAGATTGTGCATCCCTTCATGGACGCCAGGTATATCGCGGTCAGTGGCGGCACGGGCTGGTTCTCCATCCTTGACGCGATGGACCGCACGCGGATGAAGCCGGTCTACGGCGGCGGCGCCGGCGGCATTCTCTACGGCGACATGTTCCCGGTGCGAGACCTGGACGGCGTCTTCCCGGTCAACTGGCATTCGCGCGGGATCGCCTGGTACGACCTGAACGGTGCCGCACCGGTCGCGACGTCCACGGGAAACCCGCCGCAGGGCAATCAGTTGGACGGGATCGATCTGCTGGCGAACGGTCTGTTCGTGTTCCCGGTGCGTGGGGCGCGGCTCGCGCTCATCGACCCGAAATCGCCTGGGGAACCAAAGATCGTCGAGGTCAAAGGCGCTGTCGCCGACATGCCGGTCTGCGGGATTCCGACGGTCTGCGGAATCCTCGTTGCGTTCGCCTCGCGCCGCGACGGGAAAGTGGTGACGCTGGACCTGTCCGCGCCGGAGAACCCGGTTGTGGTCAGGGACCGCTGCTATGACCTGTCGCAGGGCAACTGTGACCGCGTCGCGTTCCACCAGGGGAAGATGATCATACCGGCGGGGCACTACGGCCTGTTCATGGAGAAGTGAGGGGCTGTTCTGGTCCTGCGATCCGGGACGCCTGAACGAGAACCTGGCGACGGGATTGACGGACCAAGACCATCGACAAGATTGCCGGAGGGTGGGTATACACGGCGACCAGGCGAGCACTCAGGGGGGGCCGAACAAGCACAGGCACGCGACCTCGCAACCTCGGCGCGTGATGGTGGCGTTCGAGCCCATTCGGACGCCCAATCGAAGGTTGCTTTTTGGTATATGCAAGGTATATTTAATATACCATGGACTTCGAGTTCGATACCAACAAGAGTGAGTCCAATAAGGCCAAGCACGGGATCGACTTCGTGGCTGCCCAAGCGTTATGGGATGATCCAGGCCTGATCGAGATTCCGGCTCGGACCACGGACGAACCGCGGTCCCTGGTCATAGGCCGAGTCGCCGGCAAGCATTGGTCGGGGGTCATCACCTATCGCGAGGAGCGGATACGGATCGTCTCGGTGCGCCGTTCCCGTGGAGAGGAGATTCAGTTGTATGAAAGCTAGAGAGCTAGAGCAACGGTTTGACGCCGGAGAAGATATCACCGGCGAACTGGACCTGTCACGGGCCCGGCGGGTCAACCAAGAGCAGAAGCGAGTGAACGTGGACTTCCCCGTCTGGATGGTCCATTCTCTCGATAGGGAAGCGAAGCGATTGGGGGTCCCCCGGCAGTCGCTCATCAAGGTCTGGGTCGCCGAGCGGTTGGAGCATGCCACATCGTGACCCTCTCGCTCGAACAAACGGCTGGTGCTGACAGCGCTGGGCGCGGGTCAGCACAGCCTTAACGTTGAGACGGATAAACCAAGGAGGCACCCGGGGTCGCACCTCTACTTCTGAGGCTACTTTGCGGATTCCGCAGATCGCGGGGCGGCAGGGGCGCAGGTCGAGTTCCGGCCGATGTGCGGAGAGAGGGGGAACGGCGTAAACCCTCGGCTTTCAGCTTCGGCTTGAGGGTTTTCAGAAGCGACACGCCGATCACGGTGCCGCTTGCTTGGGGGCCTCTTGCGGAGGAGGATCACCGCCCCGTGTAGAACACCAGCCGACTGCTCCGCGGTTGTGCCATCTCCAAGCGTAGCCCCGCCGCGATCAGGGCGCTCCCGGCAACCTCCCAGGTGGCGCCGCTGTCCGCATCCTCGAAGGCGTATTCCGCCTCCAGCAGGATGCCGCCGAGCCGGACCTCGACGGCGGCCACGGGACTGGCGGCGCGGCGGAAGGCTAGGATCACCCCGGCATTCAGATCTGAGCGATGGAGCTGCAAGGCGATCCAGGCATCGGGCGCCGTGCTGCAACTCGTCAGCGGGTACAGCTCGCCGTACCAGAAAGGCCGGGCGCGCCGCTGGTCCTCGAGCATCTTGCGGTGCCAGTCCCACGGGTAGGTCTTCTCGTCGTAGGTGAGATTGCCGCACTCGTCCATCCCGAAGCAGATGCCGGGAGCGATCACACTGCGAAAGCGGTAGGTGTCGCCGGGAGCTTTGTTGAAAGGGCTGGTGGCGTGCAGCGGCAGCCAATGGCTCAGCCCGAAGCCGTGCACTTGGGCGACTTCGGGATCAAGCGCCGGGAAGCAGTTGTAGTCATCGCGCCAGAGCGGGAGGCTGCGCTGCATCATCTCCAGGTCGAGCCGCCGGCCGCCGCTGGCGCAGTTGTCGAGGCGCAGGCCGGGGTGGCGCCGCCGCAGCTCGTCCCAGAAGGCATAGAGGCCCTCGATGTAGCGGATTTCGCAGAGGCCCTGGCGGTCCGGAGCGTCAACCGCGCGCCAGAATTCCAACGGGCAGATGTTGAAGTCCTGCCGATACCAATCCAGGCCGTTAGCGGTGATCAGGCCCGAAATCAGGTCGGTGACCCAGCGGCGCGCCGCCGGGTGGCCGAGGTTCAGAATCAGGTTTTCGCCGTCCTGACGCGGCTGGCCAGGCTGCCGTTGCAGGAACCACTCGGGGTGCTCGAGAGTGATGGGGGCGCCGTGCCGGGCACGCTCCGGCTCCACCCACAACAGGAATTGCATCCCCCCGGCATGGGCTTTGTCACTGAGAGGCCTGAGACCGTCGGGGTGATAGGCGCGATTGACGCACCAGTTGCCGGTCTTGCCCCACTCGCCCTGGAAGACGTTCGGGCAGGGCTTCTCCGAAGTCCCGTACCACCCCGCATCGATCCAGTAGCAGTCGTAGGGCAACTGCTTCTCCCGAATCAGTTCCAGTTGCCGGATATGCACCGGGGTCGGCGAACCGCCCCAGGCGATGTAGCACGAAGGAATCTGCACCGGCTGGCCATCGAGCTGCGGCGTGTAGTGCTGTAAGATCAGTCTCCGCAAACGGTTCTGTCCCGCCATCGGCTGGCCGCGCCAGGCGACCAGCAGCAGGCGCGGCGTGCGGATGGACTCGCCCGGCTCCAGCGCCAGGCGCAGGCCCTCCATGCCAGCCCGCAGCCGCGCCTCCTGGCCGTTGCGGTCAATCTGCATGAACCACTGGCCGGTCCAGCCCAACGCCACGATCAGCCCGTCGTCACCGCTGTGCAGGTTGGCGAAAGGCAGCCAGTCCACCGAGGAGCGGCCCTCTCGCCCAGCCGCCAGGCGCACACTGGCGCGCCGCTCCCGGATCGTCTGCAGCGGCTCGCACTGGAACTGGAAATCACGCGGGGTTTCCGCCGCCCCCGGGGCTCGGTAGAGAAAGGCGTCGCCGTCGCAGCGCCAGCCAAGATCCAATGCCGCCACCTCGCTGAGCAGCGGTGAACGGGCCGTCCCAGCGTGGCTGAAGTGCGCCACCCAATCGAGGGCGGGAGTATCCCGAAACTCGGTCAATTCGAGGCGGCACACCACCCCCGTCCGCGGATCGGCGTAGGTGAACTCGTGGACCACGCCGACCGTAGCGGTGCGGCTTACGTGAGTGCGTTGCGCCCGCTCGAAAAAGGCCGCCTGCGTCTCCTCCCCGAGGCGAAACGCCAGCGGCGGCAGCGCCGTACCCTCGGCCAGGGCCGCCACGCACCCCCGGAACACGTCCTGCTCCGCCGCCACGCCGCGGCTCAGATTCAGCACCTCGCCCAGGGTACGCATGCTCGCTTCCTTCACGTTTCAATGCACGATGGCGCCGACCGGCGCCTTGCCCTCGGCATCGAGGACCACCACCGAAGAAATCGTGCGGAAGTCCTTATGGTTCTCGTAGGTCCACACCACCTTCTTGTCGGGCGTGATCTCAAACAGGTGCGGAGCCTTACCCAATTCGCCATGTCCCAACCAATTGCTGATCAGAGTGTTCCCATTCGGCAAACGGTGAAAGCCGGTAAGGAACCGCAGGGGGGCTCCAGGCAGATCGCGGTTGCTGACTTCCCAGACAACCTTGCCGGCGGGATCGACCTCGAACAGACGCGGGTCCTTGGTCAGGTCGCCGGTCGCGATCAGCGTGTTGCCCGTCGCCAAACGAGCCACGCTGTGCGGACCGCTGGGCGCGGGGACCTCCCACACCGTCTTGCCCTCGCCGTCGATCTCGCGCACCACCTGAGCGCCGGTCAGCGCCACCAGGTAATGACCGTTCGGCAGGCGTCGGGCATTGCGCATGAACGCATGGCCGCCGTCCTTCCCCTCCGGCAGCAGGCGGACTTCCTTGGCGATACTGCCAGCGGGCGTGACTTCCAGCAGTCGGCCGCTGTTGCACTCGCCCACGAAGGTGTTGCCATTCTCCAGCCGCTGGCAAGCGTAGACCTCACTGGTGCTCTTGTACTCGAACACCGTCACGCCGGCGCGGCTCACCTCGCGCACCCCATGTCCCGTGTTGAACAGCAGATTCCCATTCTCCAGCGCCCAGACATCATCGCAACTGGGCGCCGGGGCCTCGAAGCGCACCGTGCCGTCCGGGCCGACCAGGAACACCTTTCCCTGCGAGTAGTCGGCACAGGCCAGCCACTTGCCCGCCGTGTAAGCCGTGGTCCCCGCCGGCTCCTGCGCCGCCGCCAGCACACACCCCAGCAGCACCACCGCAAATCCCGTGGTCCCTCTCATCCTGCCACCCGCCTTTCCTTAGCCTCGTTTGTCCGCGCCCCGATGGCCGACCGCGGCGCCAATATAGCGGCGCCAACCCGTGGAGGGCGAGTGGCCCCCGGCACGAAGGCGCCCACGAGCCGTCCCCTTGCGGATCTCGCAGACCCCCGCGTTGCGCCTTGGAGCCCGCGATGCCAGCGCCCGTTCCGGGCGGGTTCGCGGTATCCCCAGGTACGGCACCCGCGAGCCGTCACCTTGCGGCTCTCGCAGACCCCCGCGTCCCGCCCTGGAGCCCGCGATGCCAGCGCCCGTTCCGGGCGGGTTCGCGGTATCCCCAGGTACGGCCCCCGCGAGCCGTCACCTTGCGGCTCTCGCAGAACCCCGCGTTCCGCCTTGGAGCCCGCGATGCCAGCGCCCATTCCGGGCGGGTTCGCGGTATCCCCAGGTACGGCGCCCGCGAGCCGTCACCTTGCGGCTCTCGCAGAACCCCGCGTCTGGCCTTGGAGCCCGCGATGCCATCGCCCGTTCCGGGCGGGTTCGCGGTATCCCCAGGTACGGCGCCCACGAGCCGAGGGTTCTGCAAAAGCCTCTCATAGGAGATAGGGGGTGGGTGTCTCAATGCTGCTACGTTTCTGGCCGCAGCCTCGGTTGCCGATGGGCAAGTAGGTCGGGGGTGCCAGTACCCGACCCCGGTCGCCGGCTTGGCTGGCGACCGGCAATCGCCCCGCACAGCCCAACAGAACGAGAAACGTAGCAGCATGGGTGGGTATCTGGCCCTCGCTACACGGGTGGGGATCGTGCGCCTGGCCTGGCTTCCGCAGGCCGAACTCGCGGCTACCGTGTCCGAGGACTTCAGCAGGCTGGCTTCGGACTACAGCAGCTTCACCGGCGGGACGATCAGGAACGTCCTCCTGCGGACCGCGTTCGAGGCGGCGACCGATGGACAGACGATCACCGACGCCATCCTGCGCCGGTGCGCCGATGACGAGCAGCCGCTACGGAAGGAGCGGCAGAGCATCGGGTTTGGCGCGGCAGGAGCTGAGTCAGACGTTCCGTGGTGCTCTATTGTTCGATCACCGCTTG
Organism: uncultured Victivallales bacterium; assembly: GCA_903834675.1. The sequence goes on from CAILKC010000480.1 coordinate 50,124, forward strand.
ACTCTATGGCGCGCCGGGGTACTGTCAGTAACCGTTGAGAGGCAAAACCTGCGGCTCTGTGGGTAACTGCGTCGGCAGAAGCAGAACGCAGGACACCCTGACGCCCTTGATGAGTGGGGAGGCAGTAAGCAGTGTTGCCGAGTCGAAATCTTCCGATATCGCGAAACGTCCAACCCGAGCCTGACCAACCGCGGCCGGCCCGGATGACCTGCATTGTTCCGTTCAGAAGGAGACCCAACTGACTACGGGCAACTGATCACTGACAACTGATCACTGACAACTGATTTTCGCGTTGCGGCAGGATTCGTCCTATCTGAAAACCGCCAAGTTTCGAGTCGACCGAGTGACCTGCCAGAGACGCGCCCCTCGGGGCGCGCCTTCTGGTTTATGCTCGGTCGATGGGGCTTGGCGGTCCCTCAGATAGGACATGGGCGGAAGGTCGCGCCCCTCTTTTTTTTGGGCAAATCCATCCCCAGTCCCAGCGGACCTCCTGCCTCGCCGCCGGGGTCCTGTGAGCATTGTCCATGAGGAAGCGTTCGCTATGAGAAGGCAGATACTGGGAGGTCAGGGTTCGGGACGGACGATGGCCCGCATCACGAAGAAGGGGGGCTGGCGATGAGAGGCAGAACGCTGGTTGCCGAGCTGGTGCTGTCAGGTGCAACGCGAGAAATATCCATGGGAACGCGAGGAGGAATTGTGAATCCGACTACCACGAGGCCGACGCGGACACTTGACTCAGGAAGTTCGAGCCCACATCCTGGCCAAGTCCATCGCCGCCGCTTCCTACCCATTCCCCTGCTCACCGCGCTCGCCATGCTCGGCGTCGCGCAAGGTGTGTGGGCCTTTCCGCATGCGACTCTCGTAAGACAATACCGTGCAGATACAGGAGCACCAATCGTAACTGGAGATTCTATTCCTCAGGGAAAAGGGGTTCTTTTCGGTGCGAGTGTTAGTGATGATGCCGGGCTAGGATATACGGTCAGAATCGAGGTCGAATTACGTAAGTTGCCCGCCTCTTTCACCCGACAGGCGAATTATGTAAGTAGCTATTATGCTAGTGGATCGGTGGCGAAGACTACTACAGTAACAGGTCTAGTTCCTGGAAACTACGGATGGGCTCTTAGGGCTGTAAACAGTGTCGGACAGGCCACAGGCTGGGTCCTGGAGTCAAACCCAGATTTTATAGTACAAGGGGTTACTATTGTAGCTCCTACGGTTTCTACTTTGAGTGTCACTGATCTCGGAAATACATCAGCAACACTCAGGGGTCAGGTGACCGATACTGGTGGCGGAACGGTGACGGCTGCCAAGTTCGAATGGGCGAAGGCGTCGGGAACTTGGGGGACGGGAACCAATGGTGTTGATTACGGCGTTACCGGGAGTGTTAGTGTTTCCGGGAATAATTTTAGCGGCACTGTAGCTGGCCTCGCCCCAAGTACGAGTTACAAGTACCGTGCATATGGTCAGAACAGCGCGGGGTGGTCAAGCGCAGAATCTGTCAATGTGGTGACATTTGCAACGACTGCCGTTACGCCTACGCTCAGCGTCTCCCCAACCACTTGGGCTCCGTCGGCGACAGGTGGCAGCCAGCAGGTAACTGTAACCTGCAATGGGTCATGGTCTGCATCCAGTAACCAGGCTTGGCTGACACTCTCCACGACATCCG
>CAILKC010000481.1 GCA_903834675.1 uncultured Victivallales bacterium
ATCCTCGGGCTGAACCTTGGCGACGTGGACCTCTCCAAGGTCACCATCGGCAGCATCGCCGAGAGCGTGTTTATCTACCTTGGGATTCCCTTCCTGGCGGGGATGCTGACCCGCTTCGCCCTGGTCCGGGCGTACGGCAAGGCATGGTACCACACGAAATTCATCCCCCGGATCTCGCCGATCACGCTGATCGCCTTGCTGTTCACCATCGTCGTGATGTTCTCTCTGCAGGGCGAGAAAATCGTCAGCCGGCCCGGTGATGTCCTCCTGGTCGCGGTCCCCCTGCTGATCTACTTTATGATCATGTTCCTGATCAGCTTCTGGATGGGATGGAAGTTGCGTGCCGGGTACGCGAAGTCCGCCGCTCTTTCCTTCACGGCAGCCAGCAACAACTTCGAGCTGGCGATCGCCGTGGCGGTTGGGGTATTCTCGATCCAGCATGGCGCCGCTTTCGCCGCGGTGATCGGGCCGCTGGTCGAGGTGCCCGTCCTGATCAGCCTGGTGAACGTCAGCTTCTGGTTGCGGCGGAAATGTTTCCCCGAAGAAACTGCCGCTCCGGCAGCCGTTGCCACGGGCGTGTAGAGAAGCAGGAAGCACGAGGAGAACGACGATGGGTAAACGTTTTGCCGCGCTCGTAGGTTTCGGGTGGGTGGTCTGGTGCAGTGCCTGGGGCGCCCCCGTGCTCCAGTTGGAACCGCCGACCTTTGACTGGGGCCGACAGGCAGAGAACAAGGGAGAGTACGCCTTCAAGTTCACGGTGAAGAACACGGGAGATCAGGAGTTACGGATTGAGCGCGTCCGACCGGCTTGCTCCTGCACCAAAGTCGAGCTCAAGAAAGACACCCTTGCGCCCGGCGAGTCCGCCGAGATGACGGGCTCGCTGACCACCAAGGACGTGGAGGGTGTCATGAGCAAAGGGATCCCTATCACCTCAAACGATCCGGCGCACCAGATCACCATGGCAATTCTGTCGATTCGCTTCCCGTACAACGGGCAAGGCCTGCGCATCACGGGCAACCCCAGGCCGACCAGCGTCCGCCTGCGTGATGGAGCCCTGTGGGCCTACATGACGATCGAGAACTGTGAACCTGACAAGCCGGCACAGATCGAGGCGATGGAGTTGCCCGCGGGCTGGGACTGTTCGCAGACGCTGCCTATCGCCGTCGCGCCCGAGGACCGTGTCGGTCTCACCCTGACCCGCCAGGTGGCGGCGGGCTCTGAGCCGCAGGCGTTCGACAGCCTGCCGTTCACGCTCGTGACCGACTCAGCCAAGACGCCGCGCCTGCGGGGCACGCTGCTCTACCACCCGGCCGCGCCTCCCGCCCCGGCCACCGCGCCTGCGGCTCCGCCCGCCGCCGGTGCCGTCGGCAGTGCCGTGGCGCCCACCGCGCCCGCCGCGGCGACTCCGCCGGCAGCGCCGCCGCCAATTCCGCCCGTCACCCCCGCCGCCGGCGCTAAGCCCGCGCCCTGAAACCGGCCGGATGGCCAGGGTCGCCGCGCCTTCGCGTCTGCCCCTATTTCGGCGCCCCGGGGTTGACAACCAGCGTCGCCAGATGATTATATCAGCGGATATGCGCAGATACACAATAGGTGAACATCATGGATGCTGAGGTGGCCTTGTTGAAAGCCCTGGCCGAGCCGACCCGATTGCGGCTGGCGGCGCTGTTGGCTCGCAACGGCGAGACCTGCGTCTGTGAGCTGGCCGAGGCGCTTGGCGCGCCCGCCTTTCGGGTGTCGCGGCATCTGGCCATCATGAAGGACCGGGGGCTGGTTGAGGCGCGCCGCCAGGGCACTTGGATGCACTACCGTTTGGCCAAACCCCGCGGCAAGCTCGAGGAATGCTTGCAGGAGTGCTTCCGGGACTGTCTGACGGAACATCCGCGAGTCGTGGCGGACCGGCAGCGTCTGCGGGCGCATCGGGAGCAGACGCACGTTCGGTGTGCGGAAGCTGAGGTGTCCGGCGTCTTGTCTGTGACGGAGAACAAGCCATGAGTACAACCCCGATTCAGGCGGATGCCGTACGTTCGAACGTGCGGTCCCGCTACGCCGAAATCGCCACACGGGGCAGTTGCTGCGGCGCCGCTTCCGGCGGCACGCCGGACCCGCTGGGGAAGGCTTCGGCCTCCGCCGCCCTCGGCTACTCGGCGGACGAGATGCGTGCGGCCCCCGAGGGCAGCAACCTGGGACTCGGGTGCGGCAATCCCCAAGCCCTCGCCGAACTGCGATCCGGCGAGACCGTGCTGGACTTGGGCAGCGGCGCTGGCTTTGACTGTTTTCTGGCCGCGGCCCAGGTGGGCGCCGGGGGGCGGGTCATCGGGGTCGACATGACCGCGGAGATGATCAGCAAGGCCAGGGCGAACGCCGCCAAGAGCGACTACCGAAACGTCGAGTTCAGGCTCGGCGAGATCGAACACCTGCCCGTGCCCGACAACTCCGTGGACGTCATCCTCTCGAACTGCGTTGTGAACCTCTCGCCCGACAAGCTCCAGGTGTACCAGGAGGCGTTTCGGGTTCTGCGTCCTGACGGGCGCTTGGCGATCTCAGACGTGGTCGCGGTGAAGCCCTTGCCCGCGGCGCTGAAGTCCAGCCTCGAGGCGCATTGTGGTTGCGTTGCCGGCGCGGCCCTGGCCGCCGATCTGGAACAACTGCTCCGCGAGGTCGGCTTCGTCGGCATCGATATCTGCCTGAAAGCCGAGAGCCGCGAGTTCATCAAGACCTGGTTCCCGGGTAGCGGCGTGGAAGACTTTGTGCTCTCAGCCAACATCCGGGCGCACAAGGGTCCGGCGCCGGAGACCGGCGAGGGCGGCCGGGCACTGACGGTGGTGGATGCCCGCGCGGAAGAGCTGATCGCGATCGGCGCTTCGCTGACGGCGCACTGCCAGCCCTGCCTGACGTACCACGTCGCCAGCGCCCGCAGCCTGGGCCTTACCGAGGCTGACATCCGCGCCGCCATGGAGATCGGACAGCGGGTCGAAAAAGGCTCCCAGGTGGCGATGCGGCGCTTCGCGGACAGCGTCGCGGACGGGTCGCCGTCCACCGCCGTGTCCCAGACACCGGCCTGCTGCGGCGGCGCGGCAGCACCAGGTGGCAAGAAGTGTTGTTCCTGAGGAAAGACGCAAGGAGACAGGTCAGATGAGCACCCCGAACCATGAGCCGAAACCCGCCAGCAACATGGACGCGCTGAAGCAGCAGGCCGAGGCCTGCGGAGCAGGCTGCGCCTGTCACACTCCCGGGCCGTCGGGACGGACCCGCTGGGTGCTGGGAGCCATCATCCTGGTCGGCGCCGCCGCGCTCGCGGGCCGGGCCGTGCTGAAGAGCAACACCACAACGGCCACCAGCCTCTCGACGGCTGCGGCAACCACGTTCGCCGCGCCGGCAAGCCCGGAGGTAGCGGTCGCGGCCGCACCCGCCGGCGCCCCCTCGCCTGAGCCGGCCGTACCCGTCGCGGCCGCGCCGACGGCGCCCGCGGCAGGGGTTTCCCCGGCAGTTTCGGCGGGGGCCGCGGTCCCGGGGCCGAAGGCCGTGGTCGGCACCGAGATCGCTGCCTTTGCCGAGCTCAACGCGCTCGCGGCCGACACCACCGCGGTGTTTGTGTTCGTGCCGGCAAAGAGTCCTGATGCCACCCCTGCGCCCAGCGCCCAGATGGAAGCCGCGGCGCGCACGATCGCGGCACAGGGAAAACAGAAGGTCGGCATCTTCACCTTGAAGACGGACTCCGCGGATTACGAACAAATTCTGGGGCAAGTGACGGCGCCGGGGGTTCTGGCGTTGGTCAAAGGCCGCGGCATGAACGCGGTGTCCGGCGAGATCACCGAGACGAAGCTGGTCCAGGCCTTCGTCGCCGCCTCGAAAGCGGGCGGTTGCGGCTCCGGAAGCAGCGGGTGTGGTCCGGCGACTCCGGGCTGTAAGTAAGAGTCCCCTGCACATGCTGCAGACGATCACCCAGGCTTTGCAGGACGGTAGCGCCAGCGCCGGCGCCCCCGCGCTAGCTTTTGCGCTGGGGTTGGTCAGCGCCGTAGCCAGCGCCTGCTGCACCTTGCCGGCGATGGGCATGCTGGTGGCCTACTCGGGCACGCGAGACACCACCGACCGGCGCTCGACGCTCACGGCGGCGCTCTGGTTCATGCTCGGCACCACCCTGGCCCTCGTTATCCTGGGCTTTGTCGCCGGCTTGGTCGGCCAGGCGGCTCAGGCCTGGCTCGGACGGTACTGGAAGCTGTTCGCCGGAGTCGTGGCGGTGCTCGTCGGTCTCGCGGCCCTGAAGCTGTTGCCTCTGCCAGCGCTGGCCAGAAGGCCCGCGACCGGCCAGCCCGCCGGGGCTCGTGGCGGTATCGGCGCCGGGCTGGGCGGGCTCTTCCTCGGCGGTGGCGTGGCAGCCTGTTCGCTGCCGTGCAATCCGGGTATCTTTATCGTCCTCGGCGCGGCCGTGCTGCAGGGCCGCGCCCTGTGGGGCATCGCCCTCATGGCGGCCTTCGCCGTGGGTTTCAGCCTACCGCTGGCCGGCATCCTGTTGGGCGTGTCGTTCGGCAAGAACGCTATCAAGGCGCAGAGAGCGGAGACCGCGATCAGGGGCATCGCCGGCGGGCTGCTGGTTGGGGCGGGGTTCTATCTGCTCTGGACATTCTGAAGGCACACACGAGGGAGGCTCCCCACGATGAAGAAACTGGACGTGTTCGACCCGCCGATGTGCTGTGCCTCGGGCGTCTGCGGCCTGCAGGTGGACAAGAAGCTGGTGCGTTTCGCCGCCGCTATCGAGTGGCTGCGCTCGCAGGGCATCCAGGTGGAGCGCTATAACCCCGCCCAGCAGTACGACGCCTTCGTCAGCCATCCGGCCGTGGTCAAGACCATCAACGAACGCGGTACTCAATGCCTGCCGCTGATTCTGGCGGACGGCGAGATCGTCAGTCTTGGCAGCTACCCGGAACGGGCGGAACTGGCCGCCTGGGCTGGCCTTGCGGGTGGAGACGCGGCGAACGCATGAGCCTTCTCGCCGACACCCTTGCCGCGTTCGCCCGCGCCGCGCCGCGCTTTCTCTTCTTTACCGGTAAGGGCGGCGTCGGCAAGACGACGCTCTCGTGCGCCACGGCGGTGGCCTTGGCAGACGGTGGCCGATGCGTGTTGTTGATCAGCACGGACCCGGCCTCGAACCTGAATGAGGTGCTGGGCGCTGAGCTCTCCTCCAAACCGTCACGGCTGCCTGCGGTGCCGACGCTGTGGGCGCTGAACCTGGATCCGGAGACGGCGGCGCGAGAATACCGCGAGCGGGTTGTGGCGCCGTATCGCGCCACCCTGCCCGCGGCGTTGGTGGCGAGCATCGAGGAACAGTTGTCCGGGGCCTGCACCACCGAGATTGCCGCATTCAACGAGTTTTCCCGCTTCCTCGGTCACGCGGAAGCGACGGCAGACTACGACCATGTGGTGTTCGACACGGCCCCGACCGGGCATACGCTGCGGCTGCTGCAGTTGCCGGCCGCTTGGAATCAGTTCCTCAACACCAATACCAGCGGGACCTCCTGCCTGGGACCCCTGTCGGGACTGCATGAACAGCACGCGCTCTACGTCAAGACGCTGGAATGCCTGGCCGATGCGTCCCGCACCCAGGTGGCGCTGGTCAGCCGACCCGAGCGCTCCGCCCTGGCCGAAGCCGAGCGCAGCCGCGGCGAACTCGGCGCGCTGGGGTTGCGGAACATCCGGCTGCTGCTGAACGGCCGCTTCGCCGC
>CAILKC010000482.1 GCA_903834675.1 uncultured Victivallales bacterium
GAGCAACTCTTCCTCGACCTATGGCGCCCCTTCGGGGCTGAGAATCTGGGGTATGCCCGGTACCCAGGGCGCTGCCCTGGGCTGAGGGATGGCGCCCCTTCGGGGCTGAAGAGGCAGAAGGGATGGCGCCCCTTCGGGGCTGAAGAGGCAGAAGGGATGGCGCCCCTTCGGGGCTGAAGAGGCAGAGGCGAACCCGCGACTTCCGCGGCTGGGGGTACCGCCGCGAAACGGTAGCGATGGGATGGCGGATCGAGATTGAAATCGGGATCGAATCGACGGGGGGGACTGCGGACACTCGTCTCTCGACCCACCACGGCGGGTAGGCCCTCGACCCTCTGCGGTTCTCAGACCAGCAAACCCCTACGGAACTGACCTGCGCCCAAGGCGGACGGGCGCCCCCCTGGCTCCACCGCCGCTTGACAGGACCCCTACACGTGCTAAAGTCACCCTAAAGATAGTAATACGATGGGGATTATGGTCCTTAGTCTAAGAAGTGTGTTTTGGGTGTCGTCTATCCGCTGGGTCCACAACGGCCACGCAGGTGAGACTCCACGGCCACTGTGAGGCGATGACATGCGACCGGTCAGTTTCACGCGAACCACGATTGGGGTCATGCTGATCATCGGTCTGCTTTGGTGTCGGCCATTGATCTGGCTGTGCGGCATCATGATGATCTTTGCGGGTCTGACAGGAGTCTGCTTCCTGGATCTTTTCTACCGGGCCATCCTGCCGAAGCGAAAGTCCGACGAAGAAGGCTTCGATGGTCCCTGTGCCTGAACGGCCAACCTGGCCGGTGGTCAGCGGTTCACCTTGAGCCCGCGTTCCGCGGTTTGGCCGGAGGCCAGTTCCGTGGCCCGGATCTGCCACTTGCCGGTCGGGTCATTGGCGGCGAGGTCAAGCGTGACCGTGAAGCGCCCGTCTTTGGCGCCGTAGAAGCCGCTGAACTCCGCCGTCTTGCCCTCGGCGTCGAGGACATCCAGCCGCACCGGCACGACGGCCTCGAGGGGCTTGCCGTCGGCGTCGACGATGGCGACTTCACAGGTGACCGCGCCGCCCAGTTGGGCCTGCTCCGGGAGGGTGAGCCTGACTCCGGCGATGGGCCGCGCGGTGACCATGAGAACGGTCCCGCCGCCTGGGCCGAACTCGCGTTCGATCCTGAGAGTGCCGGCGCTGGCGGTGGCCGTGAGCGCCTTGCCTGCCGTGAGGTCGTAGACGCTGCCTGACGTGCGGTTCAGCGTCAGCGTGGCCGTGGTCGGCAGGCCCTTCTCCATCACCAGCCCGTACTGGCCCACGTAATCGCCGTACTCGCGCCGGTCGTTGGCGGCAAAGAGGTAATCCGTGCTGCCATAGCTCCGGACTCGAGTGATGACCTCGGGGGTCGAGGCGTCCGCGTAGCGGCGGTAGAAGGGGTCGAGATCCTGGCGCAAGGCCGCAGCCTGCTCCAGGATGGCAGCCTTGTCGAGGTCGGCCTTGCCCGTACGCCTGTAACTCCTCAGCCGGATGTCCGGCACGATGGCCGGGGTCAGGAACTCGTCGGCCACGACCAGGCCACCCCGGCGCTGGAACTCCTGGATCTTGGTGGCTACCGTCCGGGTCAGCACGTCGCAATCGGCCAGTACCAGCACCTTGAATCCATCCAGGCCGCGGGCGCTGATGGTTTCGTCGTAGAGGACCTGCGGCTGCAGTTCCGCGTACAGGAGAATCAGGTACGTGTCGGCGCCACCCCAGCCCCAGGAGCCCTTGCCGGCAAAGATCTGCGAGCTGAAACTCTCCAGGTAGCCGACGTCGCTCTGGCGGTCGGGCACCTGCAACAGGGCTGGTCCCAGCGGCTGGATCACGTCCCGGGCCAGTTGGCCAAGCACCGCCTGGGTTTCGGGGTTGGTGAAGCGGTACCCACCCTTGGAGCCGGTCGGCACCAGCGACTCCCAGCCGTGGTACATGATGCCTTGGATCGGGCGGGCCAGCTTGCACCAGAACGCTTCGCGGAGGTGGTCCGGGGAGATGGTGATGAAGTCAGCGTCGGGCTCGCTCTCCTGCCAGGTGGCCTTGGGGCTCTTGCTCTCCTCGCCGGGTTTCGGCTTCGGCGCCGTACCGGAGCGGTACCAGATGATCTGGGTCATCTTCATGACCTGCTGCGGCTGCTTGGCGCCGGCCGCCATGGCGAAGAGCTCGTCGGTGGCCAGCCCGATCTTGATCGGGTCCGGGTAGGAGTAGGTCCACTGCGAGACGACGTCGACCTCGCCGCCGCTGCCGTAGGTGCTCGGGACGCGCACGGCCGGGTCGAACCAGGTCCAGAGGTCGTTGCGGCCGGTGGACTTCAACCCGCGATGCACGGCTGAGTGCAGCGGGTTCCAGCCGTCGCCGTTCTTCCAGAACCAACGGTAGTAGGCGAGCAGGGGGTCATCGTCCGCGATCACCCGATCGAGGGGAAAGTCTTTCAGGGCGCGGTAGCTGACCCCGTTCTTGGCGTAGACCTGGTCCGGGATGTCGAACCCGGCGGCGCGGCGGAACTCGGCCCGGTCCCACTCGTGGAAGCAGACCTGCGAGCTGTCGCGCACCTCGGAATGGATCAGGGCCGCCTGCAGCCCCGGGTAGGCGCCGAAGCTCTGGGCGATCGAGGCCCCGACGTTGTAGCAGAACTCCTGGGCGCCCGGGGAGTTACCGCAGATATTCTCCTGCACCGACTTGCCCTCGTACACCTTGCCGGCGCGGTCGACGCGCTTCATCCCATCCTGCGAGTCGAGCCAACGGCCCGGACCGGGGTAGGCGGCCACACTGATGCCGTTGGCCAGAGCGCGGTCCAGGAGCCGTCGGTAGCTCTCGACGGCGCCCTGGTCGGCAGCCGGCCCCGGCTTGCCGTCCTTCCAGATCCGGGCGTGGTCAACCGGCGGTCCGCTGAGGCTGTGCGTAAAGCCGATCTTCTTCAGCAGGGCCAGGCCCTTGTCGTCCGTGAGGTTCGGACCGCCCCACATGACGACCGGCAGGCGCCGCGGCAAGGGGCGAGCGACGAGGGTCAGCGGAAAACTGACCGCGTCGGCCAAGGCCTTGCCGTCGGCCCCTTCGGCGCGTGCCTTCAGAAGGTAGGTGCCAGGCCGGCCACGGGTGTCCACCGGCAGCTCGAGGGTGTGGCTGGCGCCGACGGCGAGAGCCGGCAGGGCCACCTGTTGCTCGGGGCAACCCTCGAGCGCCAGGATCAGCCTGGCGCCGCTCAGAGGCGTGCTGCGGTTGCTGGTCACGGTCCATTCGACCCGGGCCTCCTTCTCCATGCGGACGAACACGGTGCGGCCAGAGGCGGCCAGACCGAGGGTACCGGAGTAGAAGCGGATGGCGGTATTGCTGAGCCGTACCTGCGAGATGAAGCCGGGGAAACCGCCTTGGCTGCTGCCGAAACGGTCGCCGATGACCAGGGCGCGCGTGCCGGGGGTGACGCCCTGGCGGTCCGGGAACGTGCCACCACCGACCGCGGCGCCGTCGCAGTAAAACGTTCCCGTGCCGGCGCCATCGTAGGCGAAAGCGAGGTGGCGCCAGACGCCCGGCTCAAAGCGCAAGGGCCTGGAGGTACAGGTCTCGATGGCGGTGCCGAAGCCCAGGTACGCCTGTAGGGTGCGCTGCCCGTCGACCGCGGCACCGAGAGTCAGTCCGTAATCACGCTGGCATTCCTGGGTGGGGTCCTTGTGTTTGTAGTTGACGTACATCTTGTCGAGGAGCCAGGCCGACCGCGGCTGGGTCGCCAGCTCCGGTTTGGGCTTGATCCACAGCTCGAGGGTGAAGGCGCCGGGTGGGGTGAGCTTCTCGCTGCCGCGCACCTCGGCCCCGCTGGCCTTGTCAGTGTCGCCCGGGCCAAACGACTCCAGACACGACCCAAACCGGCCATCCAGGGCGAAGGCGCCGCTACCCCGGAGCTTGAGGGCATGCCCATTGCCCGAGTTGTCCTCGGCCTCGGTGCCAGGCTGGAACTGCCAGAGCCCGAGCACGGTCGGCCCGCTGGCCTCGGCCCCAGCGTAGGGCTGTTGCCAGGATTGCACCTCGGGGTCCTGGGCCCCTGCCGCCAGGCCCAGTGCCAACCCGGCCACTACCCCAGCCACGGTCAGGCGGACGTCACTGCGTATCTTCATGGTATCTCCTATCGCGCCCCTCGTCAGTTCCCGATCCTGAGCACGTCCAGCCGCACCGGCTTCCAGATGCCGCCCGCCTGGGCCGTGTTCAGGACCCGCACGGTAACCTGGTTCTCCTGGCCCCACTTCAGGAAGGGCGTGACGTCCAGACCGAACGGCACGTCCCAGCCATTGGGCCCGATGTCGTGCTGACCGGCGTACTCACCGTTGACCCAGACCCAGGCGGTCTCGTCCACAGCGTCGAAGCACAGCTCGACGGCGTTGAGCACCGGCTTCTCCGGCAGCGTGACCCGACCGCGATACCAGCCGATACCGGCTTTGCCCTTGAAGCCGAAGTCGTCCCAGAACTTGCCGATGCTGACGGCGATCCAGTCGCTGTCCGGCAGCCCGGGGTCGAACCACTTCTCGACGTGGCCGTTCTGCTGTGGGTCGAACTTCAGCCGCCAGCCGTCCGTGGGCAGCGCGATCGTCTGCGCCACTCTGACGAGGTTGTCGACGTGGTCGCGAACCGACTCGATTTTACGGAAGAATGGGAACGGGAAAAGCGCCTTGGAGGCGGCCTCTCGCACAGCATCGGATTCGTCTTTGCTGGCCGCTTGCAGCAGCGCGCGGGTCGTGTCATCCAGCGGCATCCGGGCCAGGATCTCGGCGGCACACTGCCGCATGGCGACGTTTTCCTTATCCTTCAGAGCCACGCCCAGACGCTCGAGGGTGAGGGCATTCTGGTCGTTGAGCCCGAGGAAGGCGATCATGCGGACCTCGGAGTCGGCGTGGCTGAGCGCCGTGGTCAGGACCTGGACGGACGGTTTGCCGAGGTCGCGCAGGCCGCGCGCGGCAGTGCGCCGGACCACGGCGTTCGGGTCGTTCAGCATATTGGTCAGGTGGCGGAGGGCTTCCTCCGAGTGCCCTTGGCTGAGTTCGAGGACCGCTGCCCGCCGCACCGCCGGGTCGGCAGAGGTGAGATCCGGCGTGCCCGCCGCGCCGACCACCGCGGCGGCGCCCGCCGCCACCGCCATACTCCAGCGCGTCCTGATTCCTCGTGCGCGTTGATCATTCATGGGTATCAGTATCCTCTGGTTACTGAGGCTCTAGCAGAACCCCGCATCTGGCCCTGGAGCCCGCGATGCCATGGCCCGTTCCGGGCGGGTTCGCGGTGCCCGCCGTCTGCAAGACCCCCAGGTACGGCGGAAGCCCCGGCAGTGCCGGTGCGGACCGCCGGCTCCAGGCGAGAGGCTGGTGAGCCGAGGGTTCTGCAAGATCCTCTACTATCTTCTTGGCGATCTCTGCGTCTTGGCGAGATGACAACCATCCTGAATGCGGACTGGTATCAGGCCGATCCGCGGCCAAACGGCTAGGCACGGAGTTTCCGCGAGACAATGTACAGCCCGATTACTTGGCGGTGAAGGTCACCAGGCTCCAGATCCGCAGGCCCGGCACCTGGAACTCGACCCGCCCATCCTTCACGACCGCCGCCAGCTTCACCTCGGCCTGGTCACCGTCGGCAGGGTGCAGCACGACCTCTCCGTCCAGAGCCGAGGTCCCGGGCGGCAGCGGCACCTTCACCCAGAAGGGCCCCACCGGGCGCATCTCGTCCCGGTCGGCGTCGATATCGAGATTGAGCAACTGTATGAGCGTCTGCTTGCCGTGGAGGTAGGGGCGCAACTGGGTCGGGGCCGGGGCGTTGGTCTCCAGCCGGGACACCCCGAGCAGCGCCTGTTCGAGCCGCTTGAGCAGCTCCCGTTTCACCGGTGACTCGGCGGAGGGCTTGGGGATAGCGGATAGGATGCTGCGGGTGCCCGAGTGTGCCGTGGCCGGGTCGGGGGTGTAACCCGCCGCCGTCTGCTGCCAGCCGAGGGAGGCCTTCCAGGCGCTCGCCTGCGCGGCGTCGGCCGCCTCGAAACCGGGATTCTGCAGCAGATTCCGGTCGCTGCCCACCTCGCCAAAGAAGACATCGTCGAACCAGGCCTTGCCGCTGTGGTAGCGGAAGATCGCGTGAACCGTCGCGGCGGTGACCGGCTTGGCCGGGTAAAGGGTGAACTCCGACTCCTGCCAGCCATGCGTCCCGGCCTTGAAGGGCGCGACCTGCGCCCAGAGTGGGCTGCCATCGTCATAGGTGAGGTCCACCCACAGCGAGTACTCATTGTCGCTGGGCCCGGAGACCTCCTCAGCCTTGCTCCAGCCGCGGATGACCAGTGGCTTCGCCACGGTCTGATTGAGCTGCACCGTCTGCGAGGCGCCGCGGCTCTCGCTGACGGCGTTGGCGTTCAGGAACTGCAAGGGCTCGTCCGTGAGGCGGACGGTGCGCGGACTCGCCTCGAGGTCGGCGCCGGCGGGCTGCGGCCGTGGGTTGAAGCCCTCGTCGCGGTTGGCGAACCCTCCAGAGATGAGCAGCCGACCGCCGGACGCCTGGAAGCTGCGCAGACTCTCGAGTTGCGGCTCGGACAGCGCTTGAAGGTCCGGGCAGAGAAGCAAGCGGTAGCGCGCCAGACGGGCCTCGAGATCAGGGTCTGGCCACAACTCCTGGTCGCCCAGCACCTCGACGTTGTAGGGGATGTGGGCCGCCTCGAGCGCCCGCGCCAGGCCGCTGAAGTGGTTGCTAGCCGCCTGGGTCGTGGGGACGTTATTCCCCAGTGCCACCGCGCCGCAGTAGCGTGGGGCAAACGAGGGCACCGAGTAGAGCAGCGCCACCGGCGTCGCGGCGGCATAGTTGCCGGTGAGCAGGTCGCGGTGCTGGCGAGCAAAGCGGGCGTAGGTCGCCAGCGCCGTATAGGTCGGCACGCTCATGGGGATACTGTGGTAGCCCTTCTGCGCGTCGCAGGCGAGGTTGTTGAGTTCGTAGTACGGGACGGCACCGTTGACATAGCACTCGGCCACGAAGACCTGCGAGCCCGCCACCTGAGCCATGAACTCGGCGCTGCCGAAGTCCCAGATCCAGGCCGGCTTACCGTGCCGACCCCCGGCGAGGTTGAGGGCGTACCACAGGCTGTTCGGATTCCGGGTGAAGGCGCGGTTGCTGTTTTCCAGGAAGATCAGGTCGCCGGCATCGGACAACAGCACATAGGGGTAGGGCTGCGGGCCGGTCGAGCCTTGGTTGCCGCAGATGGGGACCTCAGGCCGGGCCGCGTGCGAGGCCGCCACTTCGTCTTTCCACAGGTTCAGGTTGGACGCCAGCAGGAAACGCACGTACTCGCGCACCACCGGGTCTTCGAGGCGTGCCGCGGGGGGCTGCTTCAGGGCAGCCTGCAGGTAAGCGCGGGGATCGAGGGCAGCGAGGTCCGTGATCCCCATCGCCTTCAGCCGTTCGGCAGGAAGGCCTTGCAGCCGCGCCTTGAACCCCGCCAGGCAGCAGGCGCACCAGCCCCCGTTGTCCGAACCCAGGCCAGACGGGCCGCCAATGTTGTCCTGTCGCACCAGCGAGACGGCCGGATCCAGGGCGGCACGCAGGATCGAATCGCGGTGGAACTCATGCCAGCGCGGCGCGTTGTGACACATGTAGTGCAGGGAGTTCGCATTCTCACTGCCGTACTTGAAGTCACTGATCTTGCCGCCGCTGGGCAGCGCCACGCCGTTGGCCTCGGTGGGCTCATACGACACGCCGAACTTGTCGAGCCAGAGCTTGAGGTCGTGGACCGGACTCTGCGGGAACTCCTGGTACTCGAGTCCGCCGCGGATGGCGCGCGGGACGAGAGGATGATCCTTCAGCAGGGGCAGACAACTCCACTCCGCGACCTCAGGCTGGAAATCTTGCAGGATCTGGTCGGTCGAGATGCCAGTCGGCCCGGAGTCCTTGTTGAAGGGGCCGACCATCGGGACCACGGCCTGTTTCCACCAGGGAAGCGCCTGCGGCTGGGCCTGGATGCAGTAGGGCACGAGCCAGCAGGCGAGGATAGCGCAGGCTCGAGCCAGGAGTGGTCTCCTGAACCCGTTACTGGCATGTCCGCACCCCGGGAAGTCCTGCGTCTGGTCGCTCATTCGATTCTCCCTCTCGCCCGGTCGTACACGGCGTCGTACACCATAGCTCGCGCTGCGCCCCAGGCCCCCTGCTGGCCGGAGCCTCAGGGCGCTGCAAAGACTCTCAGTTTGAGTTCCCTGATCGGCGCGAAATGCTTGGCGTTCCCGGAGCACAGAACCAACCCGCTCTCGGTTGCGGTCGCGGCGATGATGGCATCCGCGGCTCTGAGCCCGTGCGAGAGCGAGTACTCCTCGACGTAGATGGCGGCGCGGTGCCCGATATTCTCGGTCAAAGGGAGGGTCTGGAAACCAAGGTTTCTCAGGAAGTCGACAACGTACCGATGTTGTCGCTTGTCTCTGGCGCCCTGAAGCAGTTCCATGTAGGTTAGGACGGACAGCAGGCGCTCACCCTCCTGATCCACGAGGTCGGCGGCCCGAGTGTCGCCGCGCTGAATCCAGATGAAGATATCGGTATCAAACAGCACAGCACCGTCCTCCCCGAAGCTCCGCCATCTGCGCGTCGACGGAGGGGGCGTCCGGGCACATGCTGAAGAACGCCTGGTCTCGAACCCTGGCGGCGCCCGGCGGCAGCACCGGCCGGATCGTGCCCTTGACTTTGCCACGGTAGAGGATGCTGACGTCCTCACGGCGCTCCAACGCCTTGAGCACGTCCTTCATCCGGTACCTGAGATCGACCACGCTTGCTTCCATCAGGCAACTCCTACATGTATACTCAGACTATACGCTTTGCCACAAGCAACTCAAGTCTTGCCACGGACACCGGAGCGCGGCGGGAGAGCCGAGTCGGCGTTACGCCGCAGTCCAGAACGAGGAGGACGGATATGTCAGTCAGCAGCTCTTGCCGCGCCCGCTTGAGGACCCTGTCTTGCACCGCGCTCTTCTTTCTGGGGGGCCTTGCCATGTCAGGCGCTGCCGGACTCGATCTGTACGTTGCCCCGGGCGGGGCCGACGCCCGCGCCGGCGGCGCGCCCGTGGTGCAGGGTGCGGACGGGCCGCTGGCGACGCTCACCGGGGCCCGGGACCGCATCCGCGCGCTCAAGGCTGCCGGTGGCCTGCCCGCTGGCGGGGTCACGGTGTGGCTCAGCGCCGGCATCTACGAGATGGCCGCGCCCTTGCAGTTGGGCGCCGAGGACTCGGGCACGGCCGACGCCCGGATTACCTATCGCGCCGCCGAGGGCGCTACGGTGCGCCTGGTGGGCGGCAAGGTCGTGACCGGCTGGCAGCCGGTCGCCGACCCGGCGGTGCTCGCCAAGCTCGAGGCAAGCGCGCGCGGCAAGGTCATGCAGGCGAATCTCAGAGCCCAGGGCGTGACCGATCTGGGCAAGGTGCTGCCCGGTCCGAACTGGGGCGCCTCGAGCCCGGGGCTGGAGGTGTTCTTTGCCAACCAACCCATGACCCTGGCCCGCTGGCCGAACGAGGGTTATGTCACCATCCCCGAGGTCTTCGGTACGCGCCCCCAGGACATCCGCGGGACCAAGGGGTTCATGGACGGCATCTTCAGCTACGAGGGCGACCGGCCGACGCGCTGGGTTGGCGAGAAGGATATTCTGCTGCACGGGTACTGGTTCTGGGACTGGGCCGACCAGCGCCTCCGGGTGCAGAACCTCGACACGGCACAACGCCGGATCACCCTGGAGCCTGAGCCCCAACACGCTTTCGGTTTCCGCAAGGGCATGTACTACTACGCCTACAACCTGCTGCCAGAGCTGGACCAGCCCGGCGAGTGGTACCTGGATCGCGAGCAGGGCATTCTCTACTTCTGGCCGCCGGCCGCCCTGGATTCGGGCGAGGTGATGATCTCCGTGACGCCGTCCCTGGTCGAGATGAAGAATGTGGCGCATGTGACGCTCCGCGGCCTGACCTGCGAGTGTACCCGTGGCACGGCCATGACGCTCTCCAACGTCAGCCAGGTGCAGGTGGCGGGCTGCGTCATCCGCAACACCGGCGCCTGGGGCATCAGCCTGAGCGGCAGAGAGAGCGGCGTCAGCGGCTGCGACCTCTACAACCTCGCCGATGGCGGCATCTCGCTATCCGGCGGCGAGCGCAAGACCCTCACCCCGGCCGGGATGTATGTGGACAACTGTCACCTCTTCAAATTCGGGCGCTGGAATCCCATCTGCAAGCCCGGCGTCCAGGTGGACGGCGTGGGCAACCGGGTGACGCACAACCTGATCAACGAGGCGCCGCACATGGCGGTCATGTGGGGCGGCAATGATCATCTGTTCGAGTTCAACGAGTTCCACAGCGTCGTCTACGGCGCCAACGACGCCGGCATCATGTACGCAGGCTACAACCCGGCCATGCGCGGACACCTGATCCGCTACAACTATT
Organism: uncultured Victivallales bacterium; assembly: GCA_903834675.1. Next base: position 10,419 of record CAILKC010000482.1, read on the forward strand.
TTCACCACGTCTACGGCTTTCAGGATAAGGGCTGCAACGGCATCTACCTGGATGACATGTTCTGCTCCGCCACGATGTACGGCAACATCTTCTACAAGGTGCCGCGAGCCGCTTTCATCGGCGGCGGTCACGATAACGTGGTCGAAAACAACATCTTCGTGGACTGCAAACCGGCCCTGCACGTCGACGCGCGCATGCTGGGCTGGGCCGCGGCTTCCGTGCCGCTCATGAAGCAGCGCCTTGAGGAGGTGCCGTACCGGGAAGAGCCCTGGCGCAGCCGCTACCCGCAACTGCTGACCTACCTCGAGGGCAACTACGCCGAACCCCGCGGCAATCTCGTCGCCCGCAATATCTGCTGGGGCGGTCGCTGGGATGAGATCGAGGGTAAGGCCCGCCCCGGCGTGACCCTGACCGACAACCTGGTGGGTGAGGACCCGAAGTTCGTGGACGCCGCCAAGCAAGACTTCCGGCTGCAGCCCGACTCGCCGGCTTTCAAGCTCGGTTTCAAGCCGATTCCGGTAGAGCAGATCGGCCTTTACGCCGACCCCCTGCGGGCCTCCTGGCCGGTCGTCACCACGGTGCGTCCGCCCTCCAAGCCCGAGGCCGCGACGGCCCCGCCCGGCCAGCCCGCGGCGGCCCGGCCGACCTGGATCGTGCCGCGCCGCAGCGCCGCGCTCGCAGTCGACGGGCGTCTCGACGTGGCCGAGTGGGGCGGCTTGGACCCCAAGGCCGCCATGCGCCTGGCCCAGGGGCTGGAGCGTGAGCCGGTCACGCCGATCAGTCAGGCGTGGCTATCCCACGACGGCGAGGCCCTCTGCCTGGCGGTCGACAACGCGGTGGCCCCGGCACCGCCGCTGCGTTCCGGCGATACCTGGGGGAGTGACGATGCGGTCGAGGTCGCCGTGCGCAACCTCGGCGCCGGCAGCGCGGCGCCGATCCTGATCCTGCGCGGCTACCCCTCCGGGCACTTTGTCAGCAGCGACGAGGCCGGCGCGCCGCCAGCTGCGGTCAAGCGTGCGGCCGAGGGCGTGCTCTACGCAGCCAAGATCGTGGACGCGGGGCGCTGGACCGCGGAGTGGCGCATCCCCTTCGCTGCCCTGGGCCTCGATCCTGCCAAGCACCGTCGCCTTGCCTTTAGTCTGACCGTGCGCAAATCGGCCGAGCCGGTGTGGGTGCTCTGGCAGGGGACTCAAGACGCTACCTGGCAAACCGACAACTCTGGCTTCCTGGAACTGGCGCCGTAAAACAGAGGTATGGATGATGAGCAGACTCTTGCTGTCCGGGTTGGTCTTGGGCATCGCGGCCGGAGCGGTCGAGCGCCAGCGCGAAGGCACCGAGTGGAGCATTACCTATGCGTTCGATGCCAATCAGACGAAGCTGCCGCGGGTACTGCTCATCGGCGACTCGATCTGCAACGGCTACCATAGCTTGGTCAAGGAGGAACTGGCCGGCAGCGCCTACACCTCCTTCTGGGCCACCTCGAAGTGCGTGACCGACCGCTCCTACCTCAAGGAGCTGACCTACCTCCTGGAGGAGTACGACTACGCCGTCATCCATTTCAACAACGGGCTGCATAGCCTGGATACCGACCGGGTGACCTGGGAAGCGTCTCTGCGCGAGGTCATCAGGACGCTCAGGGAGAAGGGCAAGGGCGCCAAGCTCGTCTGGGCCAGCTCGACGCCCTTGAAGGATCCGGCGCTTACCGCCAAGGCTAAGGAACTCAATGCGATCGCGGCCCGGGTGATGCAGGAGAACGGCATTCCCACCAACGACCTGTTTGGCCTGATGGACCCGCAGGACCGCACCCTCTGGAGTGACACCTACCACTATCACGAACCCGGCCGACGCATGCAGGCCAAACAGGTGGCGGCCAAGGTGCGGCCGCTCCTCCCTCCAGCCGCGCCAGCGGCCTCTGAAACGAAACCCTGACTTCAGGGTGTAGCCGTCCGGAACGCGGAGAATCGTGTCACTCTCAGCGCCTGCGTCCGTGTCTCGTCACTCTTCAAGCGCTCACACGCCGTCGTGGAGCCGCGGCCGTGGTGGTATTCCTTACAGGGCACGCAGGACAAGTGGTGGTGGCAGCCACGATTGTTGCAGGGGCAGTTGTTCTTCTGTTCCATGATACGACTCCTCGCCAACTCCAGTTGCTGCAGCCCTTTGCACGAACCGCAATACTTTGCTTAATATATGCGTCAAGACCCGAGGAGGCAAGTATCTTTTCGTTTAATTCGTCATTTTTTCTTAATCTCCCGTGGCCAGGGCTGAGCGGAATCCAGGAGGGACGGCGTCGAGGATGGCCTGCTCTTTGACGCCAGGAACGAGAAGGGCAAATTCACCCACTTCAAATCGCGACCTGTGCAATCAGAGAGTCCGTCTGAAGCGCTGCAGGCGCGTTGCCATACCAGCCCAGGGCAACGCCCTGGGAATAGAAGGGTTATGGGTTTGAGCCCTGTAGGGGCGAGCCATCTACCCTACCTTCGCACCGAGGTCGCATGGTCCGCCCCTTCAGGGCTCAATCTTCGCTGTGGACGGGTACCCAGGGCGTTGCCCTGGGCGCCCGAAACGCCCGCGACTTGACCGCCAAGACGTGGAATGACACGCTGAAGCTGCTCCGGGCCACCTTCGGCCATCTCATGCCGGTGGGCACCGCGAACCCCTTCTCCGGCATCCCGACCCGCGAGACTGAGACCATCTTCCGCGACCCATTCTCGCCGGAAGAGCTCAAGGCGGTGCATGATGCGGCCCGCGACGACGACTTCATCCGGCCCATCATCGTCACGGGCATGTGCACCGCCATGCGGCGCGGTGACTGCTGCCTGTTACCGTGGAAGGACGTGGATCTGCCTGGACGCTTCATCACGGTGAAGACCGCCAAGACTGGCGTCACCGTCGGCATTCCCATCTTCCCCATGCTCTACGGTGAGTTGGTCTCTCGCCAGCGCTCGTGTGGGACTGCGGGGGAAGCGTCTGAAGCGTATGTCTTCCCCGAGCAGGCCCGCATGTACCAGGATAACCCCGATGGCATCACCTGGCGCGTGCGCAAGGTCCTGGCCGCGGCCGGATTCTCCGATGCCCCGGCGGTCGGCGGCCCCGCCGGGGCGAGTGTCGCAGCTCCCAGCCGCGACCAGAAGGCGGCGATCCTGGAGGCCATCAGGGCCATGACCTGCACCGGGCCCCGCAAAGAGCGTCTGCAGCGCCTGTTCCTCGGCTACCTGGCAGGCGGCACGACCTGCTCCCTGGCCGCCGCCGAGGGCATCAGCAAAGGCTCTGTCAAGGACCCCTACCAGATCGCCGGCCTGGTCAACCGGAAGCTGAGTTTCTACACTGAACAGCGAGTCTTCCCCTGGCTGGGCATGGGTGACTTGCGGCCGGATCTCTTTGCCCGGGCGCGGGACCTGCTGCGCGCCCAGCGCCAGGATCACCCGTGGCAGAAGCTGAGCGATGAGGAACTCCTGCGCATCGGCGGATTCATTCGCAAAGACCCGCTCTCCGCCCAGATCGGCTACACCCTGGCCGCCGCCCTGATGTTCGGCACCGACGAAACCATCCAGCAGGCGGCTCCGGGAATGTGCTTCGACGGCCTGCTGCGCCGGGACAACGTGGACCGCTACGATGACCGCCTACTGCTGTACACCAACCTGATCGACACCTTCGACCTGCTGATGGGGTTTGTCGGCAAGCACCTGAACGACCCGTTCCACCTTGAAGGCAATGAGCGCATCAGCCTGAGGGACCGCATCTTCCGCGAACTGGTCTCCAACCTCATCGCCCACCGGGAGTACACCAGTGCCGCGCCAGCCTCCATGACCATCTTCCGGGACCGGGTGATCTTCCGCAACCCGCATGTGCCACACCTCCGCGGCCGCATAGTTCCTGCCCACTTCACGCCCTTCGCGAAGAACCCCACCATCTGCCGGTTCATGCTGCAGCTCGGGCGCTACGAGGAAGTGGGCTCCGGCGTCTACAACGTCACCAAGTACCTGCCGCTCTACAGCCACGGCGCCTTGCCGCTGTTCGATGAGCAGCCGGACCTCTTCGTCACCACGGTTCCCTTGACTTCGGGCGTCGAGGCCCCCGAAGTCACCCCGCAAGTCACCCCGCAAGTCACCCCGCAAGTCGGCAGGCTGCTGGCAGTCGTCGAAGGGGAGATGACCCGATTTGAGATCATGCAGCGCCTCGGGCTGAAGGACCGGATGCATGCCGCGACCGAGTACCTGCAACCCGCCATGGACAGCGGGATGGTCGAGATGACCATCCCCGACAAGCCCAACAGCCGCTTGCAGAAGTACCGCCTCACCGCGGCCGGCCGGCAGTACCTGGCCAGCCTGCCAAAGGGCCAGAAGTGAGCCGCGGGGGGCGTCCCCTCCTGGTCCCGCTCGTGCCGTCGCCACACCGTGGGTCCTGCCCTGCCCCCCTCTGGCGACACGCTCGCCGAAGGTATTACGGCTTGATATGGAACGCGATTTAGAGCATAGTATGTCCAGTATACATGGACATACCATGCACCTAATCGAAACCACGAGCGGGATTGCGCAGATCAGGGACAGGGTGTCGCAGGAGATCTTCGACTACCAGGCCCTGCTGGACTGCCTGCGGGGCTATTGCAAGCCCCGCGACCGCATCCAGCGGCTGCTGGCGGCTGGTGACGTCGTGCGCATCCGCAAAGGGCTCTACGCCTTCGCGGTACCATTCAGGCGTCAGCCGGTGGTGCGGGAACACCTTGCGAATCTCATCTATGGTCCCTCGTACGTCAGCCTCGACAGCGCGCTGAGCTACCACGGGCTGATCCCGGAACGCGTGGAAGCCATGACCTCGGTGACGACCGGCCGCTCGCGGGTGTTCGACACGCCGTTCGGCGTCTTCAGCTACCGCATGCTGACGCCGGCACGCTATGCGGTCGGCGCGCTACTGGTGGCTGATAGCACGCCATCGTTCCTGCTGGCGTCGTCCGAGAAGGCACTGGCGGACAAGGTGTGGACGGACAAGCGCTTTGCCGGCACGCGTGTCGGTGACTTCGGGCCGTACCTGCTCGACGACCTGCGGATCGCGCCGGAGTCGCTGCGGGCCCTCGATGCAGAGCGCCTGGCGGCGGTCTGCCGGGCCTACGACTCGCCGAAGATCGGCAATCTGCAGCGCTTCCTGCGGCAGATGGGGAGCGGGGAGACCGGTGGATGAATGACGCGATCCGCACCTGGCTCGAACGCTACACCTGCCGGACGCGCGAGGACTATGCGAACGCCCTGCGCGAGATCCTCCAGGAACTGGCGCTGCTGGGCCTCTGGCGGGCCCGGTTCTTCGAGCACGCGGCGTTCTACGGGGGCACTGCCCTGCGCGTGCTCCACGGACTGGACCGGTACTCGGAGGACCTCGACTTCTCGCTCCTGCGGCCCACGCCGGGCTTCTCGCTCGAGGAGTACGGCGAGGCGCTGCGACGGGAGATCGGGAGTTTCGGGTTCGAGGTACAGTTCGACCGCCATGGGAAGACCCGCGCCACGGCCATCGAGTCGGCGTTTCTGAAGACGAACACGCTGCGTGAGATGATCCGCATCGAGGCGAGCGAGGCGCTGCTGCGCGGCATCCACCCAGCGGCGCAGCTCAAGATCAAACTCGAGGTCGATACCGACCCGCCGGGGGGATTCGAGACGGAGGTCCGCTACCTCCTGCAGCCCATACCCTTCTCCGTACGGGTGTATGCGCTACCCGACCTGTTCGCCGGCAAGCTGCATGCTGTCCTCTGCCGCAAGTGGGGCGGGCGGGTCAAGGGGCGCGACTGGTACGACTTGGTCTGGTACGCCGGCCGGCATCCCGAGGCCAACATCGCGCACCTGGAACAGCGCATGCGACAGTCGGGAGACTGGACCGAGGCAGGGCGGCTCGACCTGGATCGCCTCAGACGCCTGCTGCTCGAAGCCGTGGCTCGGCTCGACATCGATCAGGCGCGTGCGGAAGTGGCGCCGTTCGTCCGCGACCGACGCGCGCTGGAGGTATGGTCCGCGGAGTTCTTCGCCGATGTCATCGGTCGGATCGTGCCGGCGCCCGGCATGCGCAGTGAAGGGTGAGGGGACGGCGGCCTGCGTCCGGGAGCGGCCGCCAAGGCCGCATCACACGACGTTAGCCATTCCGAGTTCGCGCGGCCGCGGGCACCGGTTCACGCGTCCTCAGTCGACCCCTGGATTCCGGCAATTATGGCATCTACATCGGACTCGCGGAAACGCAGGGATTTCGCCTTACGCGGGCTTAGGTACAGCCGGGGCAACCGGCCCGCTTCGGCCATGCGGAACACGCTCTTCTTGCACACCGCAAGGCGGTCGGCCACTTCGTCCGTCCGCAACAGGCGATCCGGCATCTGCCTCGGCTCCACGGAGAGGCCCACGCGCAACGCGCGCACCATCGCCTTGGCAGCCCCCTGACGGAAGAGCCCGCCATGGACTGCGATTTTCACGAGCACGACCAGCCTCTCGACATCGGCCGGCGTGTAGCCCGGCTCCGCCATGCTGTCTACCATTGTAACCTGCCTTTCCGGTGGCCAGCGCCTTGCAGCCTCCACCAGGCAGGTTAGCACGGCTGGTCGTGAGGGGCCACAGAGTAGCGGCTCTGGATATGTTGCCGACGCCACTTCCCGGGTGACCCGATCTGGCAACCGTTGCCAGTGAGGCCCCAAGTCAGGGCTCTGCTGCGAGGCGGTGCCGCCCGTAGACGCTGGCCCTTTCCCCAGCTCTGGCCCAGCGGCCCCCGAGCGGGGTTGCGCTGCAGCCGGAAGCCGACGGCGCCTGGATTGGTGTGTCTCTATGCTCTTGCGGGCGAGCGTTTTTCGCACGCCAGAGCATCACTCACCCTCGCCAGGCCGGATTGCATCCGGTTGCTGCGTAGGCAGGCGAGGCGCCCCGAGATCCGCGCGGTCGGCGCCATTGAGACCTGCGATCCTCCCGGCAATAACGCTACCAAACTGATACCACAGGCGAGGAAGCGGGGCTATGGTAGTCAGCGTTGGTGCCGGCCGGGCATGGCGCAGAGGTTGCAGGGGATCGAGCCGGGAGGGTTCAGAAGATGGCGATGTTGCTCAAGCGGGGCGAGATGTGGTACCTGGTCTACTGGCGCAAGGACGAACAGGGCCGCTGGAAAAAGATCTTCCGCACCACGAAGCAGAGGGATGAGTCTGTCGCCCGGCAGATGCTGCAGACGTTCGAGGCGGCGCGGGCCCGGACCCTGACCCGCGATGCGCTGCGGACGATCCTGGCCGAGGTGGGGGCCCCGGTCGGCGAGGAGCTCCGCCTGGCTGACCTGTGGGCGACGTACCTGGCACGGGCAGAGAAGACCGGCAGCGCGGCGCAGATACAGGCACGAGGGAACATGGTGGCCGCCTTCGTGCGCTGGATGGACCAGATGCACCCGGGCGTAACGGCGGTGCGGGATGTAGATGAGCGGATCGCGGCAGAGTACTGGCGCTGGTGCGCGGAGGACGGGAAGAGCCCGCGGACGCGCAACAACGTCCAGGCGCAACTGAAGGTCACCTGGCGCGGCATCATGGCGGAATACGGGTTGACGGTGAATCCGTGGGCCTTGCTGCCGCGGGACCTGGGTGGCGGGGAGAGGTACCAGATCCTGGAACTGGCGCAGATCGTCAGCATCTTCAGAAAGGCGATGGAGTTGACGGTGCCGGGCCTGGAGCCGGGCTTTTGGCCGGCAGCGATCCAGATGGGGCTCTACACCGGGCTGCGGGAGGGCGACATTGCGCAGCTTGAGTGGGATGAACTGCGGGTCCACGAGGGTGTGCTGATCCTGCAGCCCAACAAGACCAAGCGCTGGGGCGGCGACAGGTCGGCCGTACACACCCTGGATGCGCCCTGGGTGAAGCTGCTGCCAGCGCGCCCGCCGGAGCCTGCCAAGGGCTACGTCTGGCCCCAGGCCGCGGCCAGGGCGGCGTCGAGGTCGGGGATCCCCGGCTTCCGGGAGATCTGCCAGGCGGCTGGCGTGGCGACGGAACGGGCGCCCACGGCGGCGGAAAGGCGCAAGAAGGCGGTGAAGCTGGTCACCTTCCATAGTCTTCGCCACAGCTTCGTGACCCTCCTGCTGCGCTCCGGCCGGATCACCGAGCGGGACCTGGTGGCGCAGGGGAACTGGTCGATGGAGGCGGTGGTCCGAGGCATCTACAACCACTCGAAGTTGGAGCAGGCCCGGGCGGCGGCAGCAAAGGTGGCCGCGGCCCTGCCCGAGGTGAACTGGCTGGGGGAATAAGGAGACAGCCCTGCCGGCCTTGACACCATGGTAAAGTGATGGTATCACTTATGGCATGAAAACGATGACACACCGAACGACCTTCGCTCTCGATGGTACGACCACAAGTCGCCTCAAGCGCCTGGCCTCGATCTGGCAGGTATCGCAGGCGGAAGTCGTCCGCCGGAGCGTCCATCTGGCGGATCAGCGAGAACAGTCGGCTCCAGGCATCGAGGAACGCATTGAAGCCGGCAGACGTCTGCGTGAGAGTCTGCACGGTCGCGTGAACCCCGAAGACTGGATCCAGCAAGCTCACGACTCGCGCCGGTAAGTGCTATGCCCACTGACGCTATACACCTCGACACCAACTACCTCATCTACTACGCGAGTGGCGGACGTGAGGACGTGGTGGAGCACGTCGAGGCGTGGCTGCGCGAGGGGCGGTCGGTTCATGTCAGCGCCATGGCTTGGGCCGAATTCCAGTGCGGCCCGCTGACGGTGCGCCAACATGACCTCGCTAACGAGATGATCCATGGAGTCCTGCCGATCACTCGGGACACGGGTAACCTGGCCGGCCGGCTTTTTGCTGCTACTGGCAGGAGACCCCGTTCCCTGGCAGACTGCCTCATCGCGGCCTGCGCCATAGACGCACAGGCCGCCCTGGCCACCAGCAACCGTGCCGATTTCGAACCCTTCGTTGCGCACGGGCTGCTGCTTGCCTGAGTTCGCCGCGGCCATGGTCGGCTTCACGCCTGGGGGCTGTTCGGGGTGCCGGATCCGGCGGTTTCTCTAACCGCCGACCCGGTGGAGTCAGGCACGGCCGCGATGCCAACCAAGGCTACAACCGATGCCCTTGGTAGCAGTTCGGTAGCCGTTTGGCCCCACCGCCACCCCGGCCTTTCCTCCGCCCGGGGCAGGCGCGGGGTAGCCTGCCCGCCGCCGGAGGGCCAGTACCGCGCCCGGGCGGGCCAGGTGTAGGCGCGGGGTGCCATGACCGCGCCCAGACCGGGTTATTCGACCCGGCTCTCCTGCGCCCCGGGACATCAGGAACCGTCTCCGCAGGCCCGCGGACCTCGGCCCTGGCCGGCCGGGGCCGGGATTCGGGCGAACCGCCGAGCCCGAGTCCCGCGGCCGGCGCCAGGTCGGCGGTGGCGGGTGGCGGTGGTCTCGGCCGAGGGGGTGGGGCGGGTGGGGGGCTATGGGCCGTCGCGAAAAGGCCGGTCCCGGTGTATGTCTCCAGTGGGGGAACACGCTGCGAAAATTTCCCAGGAAAAAACGGAATCTCATTGCCGCGCATGCGCACTGGCCCCCTGCCCCTGCCAGGTGCAGCGAACACCTGCCGCAGTAGGGTCGCCCCTACAACCGCTCGGAGGCACGGGCTGGCGAGACACATGCGGCAGACACGTTCGGGACTATGGTGATGGATGTCCAAGCGTCCGTCTGCCGTCCTGTCGGTGACCCGCGTGCTGGAGGACTGGGAAGAGACCCCAGAGGCAACCTCACCGGATCAGCCAGGAGGTCAACGCGTGTTCCGTCACGTCCAACTGCCCGATCACGTTCGAGGCAGCCTTCTGCTGCACAGCATGCCCGGACGTCTTGAGTCGCTCGAGGTGGCCTGGGGGCAAGTCCGGGCCGACGGTGTGCAGGCCATCGTCAACCTGGCTCGGCCAGACGAGATCTGGGAGAAGTCGCCCGATTACGCGAAGGCGCTACAGAGCGGCCACCTGCCCTGCCCGGTTATCTCCTTCCCCATCCAAGACTACGGGACCCCGCGCTCCCGCGAGGCGTTCTGGCAACTCACGGTCGACCTGGCCCGACGACTTGAGGCCGGCGAGCGGATCCTGGTGCACTGTGCGGCCGGTATCGGCCGAACCGGCACGCTGGCGACGTGCCTCCTGATCGCGCTGGGTGAGACGCAGGCAGCTGCCGCCAAGGCCGTGCGGACGGCCGGGTCCAGTCCGGAGACCGGTGGGCAGATGGGGATCGCTGCATGGTGTGTGGGGCGTAGGCAGCAGCATCACCCCCCGCCACACGACCAAGGCGGCCCTGACCAGTAGGCGCTCCACCTCCGCTCTCCCGCACTACGGAACGGGCCAGTCCAACCGTGAGGCCCATGTCTCAGCGCAGGACCCGTGGGGAGTGCCCCTACCTGCAGAGCATCGCACGCATTGGCGGCCGCATCCTGATCGGCACTTCGCGCGGCAACTGGCAACGGTTGCCAGTTGGCCGCCCGCCGCTGCAGCATGCGTAGAAGGCGGAATGATCGCCCGCTACATTCCCCCGCAGCACGATCCGGCTCCGGCTGCTTCCGAAGCCGATCAGTGTGATGTAGTCGAGCGCTGCGAACCCCGCCATCATGGGGCGGCAGCGGGGCAGTGCATCGGGCCCCCAACGCCACCAGAAGGCGTGCGCGAGACGATGTCCATTCGGGCGGATGTCGCCGCCGGATGATTGCCAGATGCATTCTTGAGCCGTGAAGATGCCGCTCTACACTCCACAAGTCGATGCCGTCGCAGAGCACATTGGCAGGTCGCCATCGGGGAAGGTCCAGCGTCTCGACCTCGCCGACCGGGTTGCCGCGGTGCTTGAGCAGGTGCGCCGCGTCAAGCCGCGGGAGCCCGACGGCGACCCGGCCTGGTCGTTCTGGGTGCGCTCCGAGCGCGGGCCGATCTCGGCCTTCGGCGACTACCAGGACTTCGTCGACGCGGGCGAGGTCACGTCCCCGGCCGAATTCGAGGCGCTGTGGCGCGAGTACTACCCCGACCCGGTGAAATGGCACCAGATCAACGTTGTCTGCTTCCAGGAACGGGTGTTCTTTGCCGTAGACATCGGCTGCCGCTTCGAGGTAGACCTGGGAGCGCGGTCAGTGGAGGCGGCTGATGTCCGCGACCCCGGCATGGAGGGCTTCCTGGTGTGGTTGCTGGACCAGCTCGAGTCCGAGGTACAGACGCTGCTCAGAGACCTGGCGAGGTACAACGACTGCATCGAGCAGGATCTGCCTCTCGAGCACCGCTACGGCAGGATCAAGCGCCGCGTCCTCTGGGAGCAGGTCACGGGGGCCGAGCGGCTCGACGAAACGCTGGGGACCGCAGGGCTCTCCAGATTCGAGGCAGCCTTGCATGGGTCGGGTGCCGCCGCGACGATCGAGGCGATGACCGCCGACGACTTCCTCGGGTACTGCACGGTCTGCTACGACGCCAACGGCTGCTTCGTGGACGCGGCGGGCCCCCTGTCCCCGCGGGACAAGTACCGGCGCATGGCCGACGGGAGGGAGGCGGGACTGCTCAGCATTCCGGGCGACGACAGTGCCGCCTTCCGGGCCTGGTACGAGGGGGGCACTCGTAGCGGCGCCCACCCGTGGGAGATCTGCCGGGGCGGCAACTCGACCCACATCGCGCTACAGGTGGTCGCCGATGGGCCCCGCTGGCGGCTCTATCTTGCCGGCAGCAGCCATACGCGGGTCGTGGAGACCGCGCGCATGGCCATCGCCCTGCACGAGCACCGCGTGCCCTTCACCCTGGCCGAGGGCGACGCGATCCTGCGCATGCTCAAGGGCATCGACTTCGTGGGGTTGGTGCCGAAGAACGTGACGCCCAAGTACTGCCACGCCTGCTTCCCCGCCGAGGACCAGATCATCGACTTCCTCGATCCCTGGCATGAGCCGGAAGTGGCCAAGGCGGTCCGGGAGCACGCGCACTGGTACGCGCTGGCACCGTATGAGCTGGCCGCATGCCTCTGAGATGCACCCGTCCTCCGAGGGGGGGCGCCGGGCGGCGGGTCACGGCTCGGCGCGGACAGGTTTGGCCGATGGGGCAGCTCGGGGCCAACCGTAACCGCGGCGACATGCCGAGGGAGTGAACTGACCATGCGCTTCATCTACGTCACCGACCTCCATGGCTGGCAGCAGGGCTACGAGGCGACGCTCGAATGCGCCGGCAAGGAGGGCTGCACGGCCATCGTCAACGGCGGCGACATGCTGCCGAAGGGCTCGGGCATCCTGGAGGAACAGAGGTGTTTCATCACGTCATACCTGCGCGACTTTTTCCGGCGGTGCCATGAGCATGGGGTCTCGTACTACGGCATGTTCGGCAACGACGACCTCGCCTCGCGGCTCAAGTACTGGCGCGACGTGCTGCACAACAGTCAGGGTACTCTCGATCTGACGGACCGCTGGCACCATGCCCAGGACGGGCTCTGGCTCCGCGGGGTGAACTGGGTCCCCGACCATCCCTTCGGACTCAAGGACTGGTCGGTTCTCGACACGAAGGACTTCGAGAGGCCGCTGCAATTCTCCGACCCAGTCGTCTCAGGTCCGGCCGGCTTCGAACGCATACCTGACATCGAAGCGTTCTTCGCCGCGAGACCAACCATGACGGAGATTCTCGATAGCATCGCTGAGGAGGCACCGGACATGTCACGTGCCATCGTGGTGGTCCATGCCCCGCCGGCTGGGGTTGGGCTTGCCACGCTGGGGGGAATCCTGAGCGGCAAGGACGTCGGATCGCAGGCGCTCCACGGCTGGATCCGGCGGTGTCAGCCGCTGCTGACGCTGCATGGGCATATCCACGAGTCGCCCGACGTCTCGGGCACACACACCGCGAGAATCGGGCGGACGGTCTGCCACCAACCGGGGCAGAAGGCGCAACAAGCCCTCACGTTGTCGATCGTTGAGATTGAGGGTCAAGACGTGAAGGTTGAGCGGCGCTTCCTGCGGGTTTGATCAGGACCGCTACAAGCCTGGCCCACATTGCGCGGTGAAAGAGCACCGCGCAGCCACGCCAAACGACAAGGGCCCCATGGAAACCACGCCTGATGGTCCGAGACCCGTCGCCGCCGGGAACGATGGTGGGACCGCCGGTCCTCGCAGGCTGCGAAAAGCGAGTGCCGTGGGGGCTGTCGGTGAGCCGGTTGCCCTGAGTCGGGGAGAACTCTATGCGGAGGTCTGGTCGGTACCCATGCTCAGACTTGGCCCGAAGTATGGTCTGTCCGACGTGGGCCTGGCCAAGCTTTGCCGGAAGCACGACATTCCCCTCCCCCCGCGTGGGTACTGGGCCAGGAAGCAGCACGGCAAGGCAGTGAAACAGTCCCGCCTTCCAAGTCCTGAGCGGAATCCCAGCATAGAGATCCGCCCGTATCGTGCTGGGACGCAGATGCACGACGAGCAGGTCCGGTAGCGGGCCATGCAAGCTGTCCAAAGAGAGCGAGAGGAAGAAGCCGCCGTCCAGGTTCCCGACCGGCTCACCCGCCCGCATCCGCTGATCGTGCAGACGCAGGAGGCCATTCGCGAGGGAGAAGAGAGACGGCAGAGCCGGTGGAGTTCCGGCACCTGGAGCGACCGGCTCAGCATTAGCGTTTCCGACGGCCTCCTGCCCCGGGCCCTGCGGATCGCCGATACGCTGATCAAGGAACTCGAACGGCGGGGATACAGTGTGGTGATCCGTCGCACGCAGTACGGAGGCCGGTATTCCTCGGCGGTCATCTTCGACGCCGTTCGTCCCGCCACCGCGCGCCTGCATGCAATCCGCTGAACCCGTGCTACTATAGACGAGTTTCAGGCACGGGAGAGACGTGCGAGGGCGCTCCCCTATGGCAGCCGGTTCCAGTGGAATGCCAGGCAATCTTGCGGCCACGCAGGCGCTGCTGACCGCGGTCGTGCCTATGACCGGCGTTCCGGGGCTTCCTGCGCCGGGGCAGGTGGTGCGGGTGCGGACGCGGACGTACCTGGTGGAAGCCGTCGAAGCGGGCCTCGGCGGCGCCGGCACTTTCGTCCGTCTGGCTTGCCTCGATGACGATGCCCAGGGCCAGGCTCTCGAAGTGATCTGGGAACTGGAACTCGCCCCCGAGATCCTCGACCGCGAGGTCTGGAAGAGTATAGGCACACGCGGTTTTGACCACCCCCGCTTCTTCAGCGCCTATCTGCACACGCTGCGCTGGAATTGCGTCACGGCCACGGACCCGCGGCTGTTCCAGTCGCCGTTCCGGGCGGGCATCCGCCTCGACGCCTACCAGCTCGAACCCCTGCGCAAGGCGCTCATGCTGCCACGCGTCAACCTGTTCATCGCCGACGACGTCGGCCTCGGCAAGACCATCGAGGCGGCGCTGATCGCCTCGGAGTTGCTGCTGCGCCGGCGCGTCCGCGAGATCGTCGTGGCCTGCCCGCCCTCGATGCTGGGGCAGTGGAAGGACGAGCTTGAACAGCGCTTCGGCCTGACCTTCGAGGTCCTCGACCGCCAGTACGTTGACCGCGTCCGCCAGGAACGCGGCTATGGCGTGAACCCCTGGACGACCTTCCCGCGCTTCCTGGTGTCGCACAAGCTGCTGATCGACGAGAGCTACGTCGCCCCGCTGCGCGACTGGCTGGACAACCTGCGCCCGGGCACGCTGTTCATCTTCGACGAAGCGCACCACGCCGCCCCGTCGAGCGGCGCCAAGTACGCCATCGACTCCCGTATCACCAAGGCCATCCGCGACCTGGCGCCACGCTTCGAGCACCGGCTTTTCCTGTCCGCCACGCCGCACAATGGCCACTCCAACAGCTTCAGCGCCCTGCTCGAACTGCTCGACCCGCAGCGCTTCACGCGGGGGGTCAAGGTGCTGAAGAGCAACCGCGACAGCGTCATGGTCCGGCGCCTCAAGTCCGACATCCGCGACATCGAGGGCGGTTTCCCGGAGCGCAGTGTGGTCCAGATCGATATCGACGGCCTGCCTGAGACCGCGCCGGAACTCGTCCTCTCCAGGCTGCTTGACGAGTACCGGCAAGTGCGTCAGCAACGGCTCCAGGAGGCCACCCGCCGCAAGCAGAACGAGGCAAACCTGCTCATCTCGCATCTGCAGCAGCGTCTGCTCTCATCGGTCGATGCCTTCGCGCGCACCCTGGCCGTCCACCGACGGACCATGGAGCGCGTCTGGCTGGAGGGCGAGCGGCCTCGCGAGCCGTCTTGCCTGGTGGAGCGCGGGCGGCCTCGCGAGCCGTCCGGCGCTCCTGCGCCGGACCGCCAACCGCGCTTCGACATCCTGGCGGGCAGACTCGACAGCAATGACGACCGCACCCAGCTCTCCGAGACGGAGCAGGACGATTTGGCCGCGGCCGAGATCGAGCAGGCCACCCGCGCCACCGCCGGCAGCGCGGCAGGCGCCAATGTA
>CAILKC010000483.1 GCA_903834675.1 uncultured Victivallales bacterium
CGATGGCCAGACGTGGCAACGCAAGTACCGCTTTGAGACACCGCACTCCTTCCAGTACCCGACGTTCCATGAGCATGAGGGCGTCATCTGGCTGACCGTCACGCAGAGCGATCACCAGGGAACCACCGACCGCATCATGTTCGGCATGCTGGAGGGTACCCGACCATGAACCCCACCCTCACCCTCCTCAGCGTCCTCCTGCTCGCGCCGCTGGCCGCGCCGCATGCCGCCGATGGCCCAAAGCCCGCGCCCGACTTGAGGCCTGGCATGAGGGTGGTCCTGAAGTTCCCCGAACTGCCGCAGACGCTCTATGCCATGCAGTCGGGACAGGAAGCGACAACGCAGGCTTATCTCGCCCTGCCGGAGAACTATTCGCCGGAGCGGCGGTTCCCGTTGTTTGTCTTCCTGTATGGCGGGCATGGCGGCCCGGGTACAGGCCCTGGTCGTGGGCAGCAGATCATGGAGAACAAGGACTGCATCTTCGTCAACTTGCCGCTCTTCAAGAGGAAGTTCGATCCCAGCGGTCCCTTCAAAGGCCTGCTCATCACCACCGAACAGGACGGCGAGACGATCTGCCAGGCCTACACCGCGATGCTGAGGAAGATCTATGCCGCCATCCCCAACATCGACACCGCGCACAACGTCATCGGCGGCATGTCGAATGGCGCAACCTCCATCGTCGCCATGTTCGAAACGGGTGATCCCTATCTCATGAGCACTTTCCAGAACCTCATCCTCATCGAAGCCGGCTGGCATTCGATCAAGACCTTCGACCGCTACAGGGGCAAAGGAATCCTCTACCTGTACGGCGACTACGCCGGGCAGAACGACTGGCTGGGCAAGAAGATGCGAGAGGACCTGCCGAACGCCGTGAAGAAGCTCGACGACGCCGTCAAAGCCTACCAGCTCAACGCCACCGGCCTCGTCATGAAAAACACCGGCCACGACATGCCGACGGAGTTCAATGCCGACGTCAAGACGTGGGTGCTCAAGCAACTCGCGCAGCAGGCCATGATCCCAGCGCCGCCCCCCCTCAAGCCATGAAACACACCCTCACCCTCCTCCCCGCCCTGACCGTGGCTCCGGCCGCTAACGCGCCGAAGCCCGCCGTCAACGTCACGCAGGAGTTGCTCAACTCCATCCATCGCACCGAGGTCGCATGGTCCGCCCCTTCAGGGCTCAATCTTCGCTGTGGACGGGTACCCAGGGCGTTGCCCTGGGCGCCCGAAACGCCCCCTTGGGGCTGAATACCATGGCCCATCCTTATTGCACAGGTCAAAAATTCTTAACGGCTATTTCATGTATCGTAAATCGCTTCTAAGCTATTTAGTTCGTGCTAAAACATACTATAACGTATTGTTATTCGCTGTGTTATGTGGGAACAGCACCGATAACACTGAACCCTGAACCCTGATCCGCCGCAACCGCCTGGGGCGCTCCCCCTGGATGGTGAGCCGCCCCAGGCGCCCAGGCGCCGCCATATGGACTGCGGTGGCAAGTCCGCCCCCCGGGCGAACGCGACACCGCTTTGGCGGGCGCTTGTCGCCCGCGCTGGAGGGCGAGTGGCCCCAGGCGCCCAGGCGCCCGCGAGCCAGAGTTGACGGACCGCTGACGGTCCACCGGCGCCAGTTCAGTTGCATGGCGCTGTCCATGCCACCATTGGTGCAAAATTCTTAGCGGCTATTTCATGTATAGTAAATCGCTGCTAAGCTATTTTTGCGTGCTAAAACATACTATAACCTATTGTTATTAGCTATGTTATGCGGGAACGGCACCGACAACCTAATCTTGTCTCTTCTTGGTGAACTTTGTGCCCTTTGTGGTGGAATCGGCGGTTCATGAATAAGGCAGGGCTAGGCGTCACCGACACCATCGTCTTCCTCGGCCAGAGCCGCGACGGCACGGTCACCCGTCCAGACGACAACATTGAACCTGCCGGCCCGTTTGCGGGTCCCGTCGGCGGGTCAGCGTCCGTAGGAACTCGGCGGGATGCCGGTGTGCTTCTTGAAGAGACGGGAGAAGTAGAAGGGGTCGGCAATGCCGACGGCGGCGGCAGTTTCGGCCACACTCGTGCCCTGCATCAGGAGGGCGCAGGCGGCGTTCATCTTCTGGGCCAGGTGGTAGGCACCGGGAGCCACGCCGGTGGCCTGTTTGAAACGGGAACGGAAACTGGAGTAGCTGACCTTGAACTGTTCGGCCAGCGCCTCCAGATCGACTCGCTCGGTGGCGCGCTCGGCGAGAACCCCCTGCGCCTTGGCCGTCCAGGCTTGGCCGGACAGATCGTGGTCCCCGACGGGAATGAGTTCCGTCAGAATGGAGAGAAGCAGTCCCGGCAGGCGGCGCTGCGCTGCCACCGTCGCAACCTCGGCCTGCGCATAGGCCTGCTCGAATAGCTCGGTCAGGCCATTTCCGGCGAGACCCGGAAAGAAGGTGCGGTCGCGGCGCAGTGCCTTGCCCTTGAACAGCAGTTTGATCGCCGGTCCGTCGAACATCGTCCAGATCTCTTCGAAGTCCGCATCGGCGAGCACCCCGTAGCTGTGCCGAAGGCCCGGGACCAGCAGAAGGGTATCGCCCACACCGCAGCGGATCCGCGGGGTGGCTTCCGTCTCGTAGAAGGCCTCCCCACGGGTGAGATGGATGGCGGCGAAACAGTGGAAGTCGCGCGCCTCGATGGGATGCGCCAGGCGATGCTCCCGCTGGCAACACCCGCAGCCCAGGACCTGCACGCCAAACAGGTGGGTGTGCCAGAATGAGTGGTAGAAATGCTGCCTGGTTTCGCGCATTCGTGACATTTGTCATATCGTCCATGTCGTTTGTCAATCACGCTATTCCATGGTACAAGGGACAGGATACATTCGCTGCGATTGGCGATCAAATCGTCTACAGACAGGACAATCCGCAGCGAACGCTCCGCCCGTGAGGATGGACGACCATGGCCACCGCCAGACCAACAGCCCCGCCCCTGACGGATTCTCTCGAGGCACTGAAGAGCCGCATTCTGCAAGGCGACAACGCCGCCTGTTTCAGCGAGCGGGAAGCCGTCTTGTGCGACTGCGAGAAGGAAGCTCTGGAGTTGCCGACGGAACCGCGCTACACCTTCCAGTTGCGGCGAGTTCTGGAGACTGTTTCCACCCCGCTTGCCGGCGATGAGGTTTTTGCCGGCCGCGCGGTCGAGGCGGTCTGGGACCGCAAGGAACCGTTTTCGCGACCGCCCGGAGGACTGGCCAGCGCTGGACACCTGACTCTGGACTGGGAGACGCTTCTGCGGCGTGGCCTGGCTGCCATCGCGGCTGACATCCACTGCCGTGCGGAGAGTCTGGGCACGCCCGCTGCCCGGCAGTTTGCCGCCAACGCCCGGCTTTGCGTCGAGGCCGTTGCCGTCTTTGCCCGCCGCTACTCCCAAACCGCCCAGGAACTGGCCGAGCAGGCAGACGACCCGGCCGCCCGGCGGCGTATGCAGCGCCTTGCTGGCGCCCTGGGGATAGTCCCCATGCAGCCTGCCCAGGACCTGTTCTCGGCCCTGCAGTCCATCTGGCTGGTACACTTCATTACCAGTTGCATCATCGGTTCGCGCGACTTCGCTTTCGGCCACATGGACCAGTACCTGCTTCCTTACCTGGAGGCGGACCTGGCTCGCGGCGCCCTCGACCGCGAGCAGGCGGTGGGGCTGCTCGCGCATTTCCTGCTCAAGAGCAATGAGATCACCGGTACCGCCACCTGGAACCACAAGAGCAAGCCGACCCCCTGCCAGGCCACCAAGCAGTACCTGATGCTCGGCGGCAAGGGCCTCAACCTGCTCTCCGAACTGATCGTGGAGGCCGCCGAACGCGTCGCCATGCCCCAGCCGACCCTCACTTTCCTGCTGTCCGCCAGCGCGCCGGCGTCCAGTTGGCAACTGGCCGGCCGCGCCGCGGTAACCCTCGGGCCGCAGACCCATTTCTACAATCATGACCTGATTATGGCCGCCTTGCAGCGCCGCGGCCTGCCCGAAACGGACGCTCGCAACTACACCATGATCGGCTGCTGCCGGCTGGAGATCACCCACAAGACCTCGCCGCGCATGGACCGCAATTACGCCTACCTCTCCGCGCCGTTCTGGCTGTACCGGGCCCTGCACCAGGGCAACCTGCCCCCGGGGCAGGACGCCCAGGCGCACCACAAGTCTCTGGACGGGCGCATTACCGGTATGGACGACATCCTCGCCCGGTTCGCTGAAGCCTTCCGGCAGGACCTCGCCGCACGC
>CAILKC010000484.1 GCA_903834675.1 uncultured Victivallales bacterium
CGCAGCCCGCTATGCCGGCGACACGGCGCCCGTGCCCACCGGCCCGCTCACGGCCGACGCCGCGACGGTCCTGCTCGATCCCCTCGACGACACCTTCCAGCCCGACGGGCAGGACGCCCGCACGACCGCCGGCGGCGTGCCAACCATCGGCAGCGCCTTCGTCGCCGCCCGCTTCGGCAACGGGCTCACCCTGGAGATGGCGCCGCCGCGAGCGGGCCTCGACGTCCTGCAGGAGTGGCGCATTCCCGTGGTTTCCGACTGGGTTTGGCAGGATGAGATGCGGCGCTTCTACGGCCAGCCGGTACTGCACGACAACGCCCGCCTGACGCCCGGCCTGAAAGAGAAGATCGCCGACTTCCACCAGCATGGCATCAAGCTCATCCCCTACGCCCTGTACCCGGCCGTATCCTCGACCTCGGGGCTGATCGAGCCCTTCGGCGACGAATGGGGACTCCGGCCCGTCTCCACCACACCCTGGCTGCTCCCCGGCACACCCCCCGGACACTACTTCCTCAACTGCTGCCGCAACTCGCGCAGTTACGCCGACTACCTGGTGTCCGGCACCGCCTGGTGTCTCGATGAGCTCGGCTACGACGGCTACTACTCCGACGGCCTCACCTCACTCAGTCCCTGCCAGAACGAAGCCCACGGCTGCGGTTACCGCGACGCCACCGGCAGCCTGCATCCCACCTGGCCGTTCTACGGCACCCGCGACGTCCTCAAGCGCCTCTACCGGGTCGTAAAGAGCCGCAACCCGGCGCACCTCGTCGTCAACCACTGCTCCTTCACCACCCTGGCGCCCATCCTCTCCTTCTCAGACGTGGTCTACACCGGCGAGCACGAAGACTACGAGAACCTGCTCACCGGTCGCATCCGCTTCGCCAGCAAGCCCTGGGGGCTGTTCATCGCGCCTCTGGGCAGCAGCGAGCACGAGTACTCGCCCCTGCACACCATGGCCTCGCTGCTCCACGGCAGCTCCATCTGGGGATCGGGAATCGTGGGACGCAAGGACTTCGGCCGCAAAGAGAAAGCTATCCGCGATGTGTACCAGCAGTTCGACACCGCAAACGCGACCTGGATTCCGTACTTCCAGGAGGGCAAGCCCGTCGTCGAATGCGCCGACCCCGCGGTCAGGGTCAGCCTCTACAGCCATGCCGGGAAGTCCGCGCTGCTGCTCATCGCCAACTTCGGCGCCGAGGCCAAGACTCCCGTCGTCCGCCTGAACCTGGCCGAACTCGGCCTCGCCGGTCAGAAGCTACGCCTGACCAACGCCCTCACCCGCCAGGCCATCCCCCTGGCCGAGGCTGGCGCTGCCGAGCCCACCCTCGCCGCCAAGAGCTTCGTCCTCGCCCAACTCGAGGTCGAAGCCGCCACACCCGGGCGCTGAGGCCAGATTGCGTTCAGGATGATCTCGCGCAGTGACTACTCAGGTTACAACTCAGGTGCATGTCCCTGCCCCAACGGGGCTGTAGCTCAGAGCCCAGGGTTGCGGCCAGGGTGCCGCTACCCTGGGTCACATGTGGCCATGGCCTCCTACCCCAACGGGGTTGCGTCTTGGCTCCATAACCCAACCCCGTTGGGGTAGACTGGGTTTGCTGCCTTGATCTCCATATCGCGGCGTTGCCGACAACCTTGGCCTGGGTTATTCATGAACGCCCGCACGGGTGCCCAGGCGTTCGTAGTACCGCCTTCAGGCGGAAAGAGTTGCGGAGCGACCTCGGGACCACGTGAACGCGGGACTACAAACCCTATCCCCTGCTCTCGTGAATAATCCCGGTTAGCGAATTGGTATCTCAAAGCGTACCGCGAGATGGGCGTTGTCCCCTCGGCTTCCCCACTTCGCGGTTGGACGTCCGAGGTTCGGCGTTCACCACCCCAGCACCTGCCCATACCCTCTTCCCGAGAAGCTCTTCAGGGTGGCCCAGCCGCCTTCCAGTGGGATGATGGTGGTCCTGATGGCGAGGGCCTTCGCGGCCGGGTCGGCCGGGTCGCCGGCCAGAGTCAGCACGGCGGTGTGGTTGGCGCCGGTCCTGCCTCGAACGACGAAACGGTGCTTCACCTGGTTGGAGAGCCTCAACTCCGCCGTGCCCGCGACGGTTCGGCCTGACGGGTCAAGGTCGAATGACAGCGTCCAAGATCCATTCATCTTCTCGGGTGGCAGGTCGAAGACCACCGGATCGTCTACCAGGGTGCTCGTGCCGTTGCTCCTGACCCTGCCGTTGAGCCGTCCCCTAAGCTTGTGCTGGGCCGTGTCCACCGTCAGATTCAACGTCAGTGCCACGGTCACTGCCTTGGTGGAGTCAGCCCCATTCAGAGAACCTTTCATGATGATGCTGCCGCGGTTGCCCTTGACGCTGCCCCTGATCGGCATGTTGACGGCGGTGTTCTTGGCCACGGTGTAGGTGGCCAGGCCGGTGAGCCTGCCGCTGGGGTCGTGAACCAGATTCAGAGTAAGCGGGGTGCTCTTCGCGGTCGTGGAGTAGAGGCCGGTCAGGTTCCACAGCCCTCGTCCCCTCGTCCCCTCCGTCGCACTCACCAAGGCGTGGAAGTCGCCGCTCGGAGGCACCGGGACCGAGACCTCGAAACCGGCGGTCAGGGTCAGGGCGGAGGTGAGGTCGGTGAGGGTCAGCGGGTTCACGGTACTGTACCGCACACCCTCCCGGGTCCACTGGGTAAAGTGGTATCCAAACTCAGGCCGGGCCGTAGCCGTTGTGGCGCTGTCGCTCGCTTCCACTGTGACCGTCCCGCCCGAACCCGCGACGAACTCCGGAGTGTAGCGGGTTGCGACCGACACCTCGTCCAGCGTCTGGCAGTAGTCCGCCGTCTTTGCTCCGTCCAAGCGGTAGCGTGCCAGCGCCCGGATCGGGGTCTCGGCGGCGGCGCCCACGGGACATAGCACGCCGAAGACCAACCGCGTGCCGCTGGGCGGGACGTTTGTGCCGAAGTCAAAGCGCACCACGCCGGTGTCATCCCCGGTCTCCGGGAGGCCGTCGGAACCATAGCCGGGGTCGATCACCGGGGCGCTGCCCGCGTCGTCGGAATAGCCACCCAGGAACCGCCAGAAACCGAGCGCGGCGCCGCTGCCAAGCAGTGGCAGCGTGTACTCGACGAGGAGCGACTGAATGGCGTCCGTGTGACGGATCGTGTAGGCGAGTTCGAAGGACTGTCCCACCTGCACCTCGACCCGCTTCTGGTCCGGGACCTGGGTGACGTGGCGAGCCACGCTAAGCAGGATCACCGCCGTGCTCTCGGCGGGGCTGGGCGGGCCCTGGTCCTGAACCGCGTACTCGAAGGCGACCCTGCCGGTCCAGTCGGGCGGGAGCACGGTAGGCAGCGCGTAGGTGATGCGTCTGGCCACGGGGTCGAGCGTGGTGGTCCCGTAGTCGGTCGAGCCAGACTCAGGGGTGTCGCTGGCAGACAGAGCCGGAGACCCGACGCGCACGACCTCGAGCGAGCCGCCGTCCGGGTCGTAGTCATTGGCCAGCACCGCATCGAACGGGATGCTGACGCTGCCCTCGGACTCCAGCATGAAAACCTCGTCGTAGCCGGCCAGCGGCGGCAGGTTGGTGTCCCCGTAGGCCACCAGCAGGACGCGCTCCGCAGCGTCGCAGGTGAGTTGGGTCGTGGTGGTCATATCGGGCACCAGAACCAGCCGGCTCTGACGATCGATCAGTCTCAGAGGCTGGTCGCCCAGGGTGCCGCCGTCCTCCAGCCGCCAACGGAGCGTCACCGAGCCCCCGGGGTTCATCCCCATCAGGTTAAGCTCCCAGGCCTGGCTTGACGCTGGGGGCCGGAAGTCATGCCAGTACTGGCCGATCTGCGGCTCCATGGCCGCAATGCAGAGCCACGGCCCGCTGCCGCCAGGGGGCGGCGGCGGCGCGAGGACATCATGGCTGTCCTCGCCCGGCAGGGCATCGGCACACTGGCCAAGCTGCAAGACCGTCTCGGCCGACCCGTCCAGGGGGATATCGAGCCCGCCTGACGCGCCGAAGCGCACGGTGAACGCTGCGGTGGCTGCCGTCCAGCCTGCCGCCATGACCAGCCACACCACCGCAACGGTGAGTGCTGTGGAGGACCTCGTGCGCATGTCAGTGTGCTCTTCCCCGTCTGCCACGGTGGCCAGCGCGCGCTGCGAACCTATCACCCACTCGTCCGCCGGCACCGCCTGCAGTCCTGCATCCTCGGGCCGCGCTCTGCCAGGGCAGCGCCGCGACGGACGGCACACTAGTCACCGGTCCGGGGGTTTCAAGTCAGTCCCGCAAAAGCCGGCCTGCCAGGGCTTTTTTAAGAAACGGGGCTGGGCGGCGCAACAACCCGTGGCCTGTCTGCCGTATCGGGTGGCGCGAGAACACACGCCGTCACGCATGGCAAAGTCGCCAAGCCAAAGCGGTGTCGCGGTCGCCGCCGGCGAACCTTGCCACGCGCACATGGCCGAGGCGCGATATGGACTGCGTGCGGCAGAGGGCCGCGGACGCGGCCCGGCGACGCCGCTTTCACGGCCGGCGGTACGACGGCGGTCGTTTCTTGAAACAGCCCTGGAGATGCATACGGTGCGGTTGCCGTCACCCCAACGACGTGGTACAGTCCCCCGTCTTGCGGCGCGGCGGCGCCTCGCACGTCGTGCTCCAACCCGGTGTAACGCAACGGAAAGCTGGCCGCAACCGAGCATGTCAACTCTTGTGTCCTCCCCGGCCACTCTGGCCGCTATCACCTCCCGCGCCCGCCAGTGTGGCCTGGCCGCCATCGATACCGAGTTCGTCTGGACGCGAACCTTCTACCCCGGCCTCGGCATCATCCAAGTCGCTCTTGCCAATGGCGAGTCCTACTTGATTGACGCGCCTGCGGTCGAGGACAAGACCGCCATCGCCGAGCTGCTCCGCGCCCCCAACGTGGTGAAGATCCTGCACGACGCCTCCAGCGACCTGACTATCCTCAACCGCTTCTGCGGCGCCGTGCCCTGCAACGTCTTCGATCTTCGTCTCGCGGCCGGCTTCTGCGGTCTGACCGCAACCCTCTCCTTGGGACGCCTGCTGCAGACGCTGCTTGGCATCGAATTGGCGAAGACCGAGTCCTTGACCGACTGGCTGGCACGGCCGCTTACCCCCGCTCAGATCGAGTATGCCGTCGACGACGTGCGGCACATGCCCGAGATGTACACCTGTCTGCTCGCCCGCCTGGGCGAAAAGGGCACCCAGTCATGGGCACTTGACGAAATGCGCCTCTACGAAGCCCCGGACCTCTATACCACCGAGCCACCGGAAAAGGCCTACCGCAATGTCAAAGGCATGGGCCGCCTCGGCCCGGAACAGCTCACGATTCTGCGCGAACTGGCGACCTGGCGTGAACGGGAGGCGCGGGAGAGCGACCGACCGCGCGGCCGCATCCTCCATGATGAGCACCTGCTGGACCTCGCCCTCCGGCCTCCCGCCAGCGCCGACGAGCTGCACCAGGGGCACCGCCGGCAGGTGCGCGAATACCGGCGGCACGAAGAACACATCCTGGCCTGCGTTGCCGCCGCGCGCCGCCTGCCGCGCGAGCAATGGCTCAGGCCGCCGAACTGCCCCCTGCCCGCGAAAGTGCTCAAGGAACGCAGCGATGCCATGCTGGCGCTGGTCCGGGCCCGCGCTGAACCCCGCGGCATCGATCCGACCGTGGCCGGTTCCCGCAGGGTCATCAACAGCCTGATCCTGTCAGCCGCCCGCAATACCCTCAACGGGCACCCCCTCCTCACCGGCTGGCGCGGCGAACTGCTGCGCGACGGCATCGAGCCGCTGCTGGCCGCCTGGGCGCTCGCCGCGACGCCGCAACAGCCCTCCCTCTTCGGACTGGACGCCGGAGACGACCACGGCGAGACCGCGCCCACCGATGGCTGAGCGCAGGCGATGGTGAGGTCGCCCCGGGGAGGAAAATCCATGACCGGAACCGAGTTCGTCGCCAAGTGGCGCAACGTGAGCCTCTCCGAGCGCTCTGCGGCCTAACAGCACTTTCTCGACCTCTGCGATCTGGTGGGCCACCCCAAACCGGCCGACCTCGACAAGACCGGCGACTCCTTCACCTTCGAGCACGGCGACGAGGGCGCCACGCCCCGAGCCGAGGGGCTGGGCCGACGCCTGGAAGAAGGCCTTCTTCGCCGAGGACATTGGCCTGCTGCCCGAGGGGATGTTCTCCGAGCTCCTGCACTGGACCCGTGAGCAGCCGACGCTTTTCGCTCAATCCCTTTTCTGACCTGTTCAGGGCAATGGCCCGCGGCGGCGTGAGTCAGGACACCACGCACGACTTCCGCCGGCTCGGGGAATACCGCGAACCCGCCCGAAACGGGCTCGGCATCGCGGGCTCCAAGAACACCCCGTTGGGGCGGAACCCTTGTATGAGACTTGCAGCAACCTCGTAGGACACCAGGCGCTTCCCATTCCGCCCCTCGTCAGCCGCGGTGGACGAGGGGCGTTGGAGGGCGCCGCTGCGTCGGCGCCGCGGCGGCCACGCAGGGCCGCCCTCCAGGCGATCCGGCGCGTCCCGGCCGGATCGGAATCGGACC
>CAILKC010000485.1 GCA_903834675.1 uncultured Victivallales bacterium
GGGATGGCGCCCCTTTGGGGCTGAGAATCTGGGGTATGCCCGGTACCCAGGGCGCTGCCCTGGGCTGAGGGATGGCGCCCCTTCGGGGCTGAAGAGGCAGTGGCGAACCCGCGACTTCCGCGGCTGGGGGTACCGCCGCGAAACCGTAGCGGTGGGATGGCGGATCGAGATTGAAATCGAAATCCGGATCGAATCGACGGGGGGGACTCGGACACTGCGTCCCCCCTCGTCTCTCGACTCACCACGGCGGGCAGGCCCTCGACCCTCTGCGGTTCTCAGACAAGCGAACCCCTACGGAGCTGACGTGCGCCCCAACTCTCCCGGCGGCGTTGACCACTGACCCCCGTGGTATTACGTTAAGCAGTTTGCCCCCGTACAGTGCGGGGGCAGGCCAGAGCTAATTGTAATGTCTGAAAAAGATGCCAAGCCCCGGCGTCCTCGATCGCCGGCCAACAAGCCGGGCGGGGAGTCGCCCCCCCCTACGGACGGGCGCTTCAGCCTCGCCCGACGCATGCTGCAGACCCTCAGCGTGCTCTACGAGCCAGTGTCTGAAGAGGTCCTGCGGGACTGCCTGGCCCAGAGTGAGAGCGCGGTGGCGGCAGAGCCCTTCCGAACCGCCCTGGATCTGTTGCTGGGGCAGGGCCACGCCGAGCTGACGCCGGAAGGCCTGCGCTGCAACCGGGCGGTGTGTGAACGCGCCACTCGCCAAGCCGCTGCCGATGGCCGATTTGACCTTCTGGCGCGCGCCGTCAAGCGCGTGGTGCCGGTGGCCTTGGCGTGGAACCGCAGCGCGACCTTCCGCAGCCGCGACCAAGGACTGCGCGAAGTCCGCATCGCCTTCTACCGGCAGGATAGCCGGGCATTGCAGCAGGCACTCTGGGAGCTGCAGCGTCAATTTCCGCCCGATGGCAGGACCGAGCCGCCCTTGGTGAGCATCTGTTCCCACCCCTTCGAGCCTGACTGGTTCCTTTCCTTGTCTGGTCCGATGCGCGCGGCGGGGGCAGGCGAGATGCTGTCCTGGTCGGCGCTGCGTCTGGAGCCCTGCGCCGCCTTGATGCAGTGTTTGGAGCAGGATCCGGCCCGGATGCCGGCGGCGGTACGCGTGTTCATGGCTGACGTGTACATCTTGCAGGGCCGTCTGGCGGCGGCGGCGGAAATTCTTGGCGATATCGAGGGCCCCGCCCGGGCGGTGCGCCTGGGCTGGATGGCCTTCTTGCGCGGGCAGAACGATGAGGCCCTGGCCCACTTCGAGTCGGGCCTGCATGACTTGCGCCGGGAGCAGTCGAAGGCAGACGCTTTCTACCGCAGTTATGGTGGTCTGTTCTACTTGTTGGCGTTATTGAAGTCAGGGTCCGAGGCGCATCTCGAGCGGCTGCACACTTATCTGGGCGCTGCTGTCACCGAGCCCTTGTGGCGGGATGTCTGCGCCTCTCTGTGCCGCGTCGAAGCGGTTCTGCATGAAGCCGGTGTGGGCCGTGGGTCGGACGAGTTGCCGCCGCTATCCGACGCGACACCGGACGCCCTGGCGCTGCTCGAATTGGCCTGCGCCTTTTTGGTCCGGCCGAACGCGGTGCCCGCGGCGCGTTTGGAGAGTCTGTGGACGCGCTGGCGTGAGGCGGGCTACGAGTGGGCGGCCAGCGAAGTCGCGGCGCTGCTGGTCGGCGTCAACGGACACGAGGACTGTCGGCGCTATGCCGAGGCCTTCCGGTTGCGCTCCGGGGTGGTGGGACTGGTGGGCAGCGTGGTTCTCTGCGAAGCCTGGGAACGGGCGTTGGACGCACTCGGAGCGCTGGCCCTCCCGCCAGCCGAACCGGCGGAGCCCGTGGCGGAAAAGCGTTTTGTCTGGTTCCTCAAGCCGGGTAACACCGACGCTATCCAGTCCGCCCTCCGGCCAGCCGAGCAGCACCGCACCGCCAAAGGGGTCTGGACCCGCGGCCGTAGCGTGGCCCTCGCCGATCTCTATACCCTGTCAGAACGGCCCGCCTGCATGACCGAGCAGGATCATCGTATCTGCGCCGCGATCAGCGCCCGCACCGACCGCTGGAAGCCGGACGCCATCGATTACAGCTTCCGCACCGACCTGGCTCTGGTGGAGATGATCGGGCATCCGCTGCTCTTTTGGGAGGACAATCCGCGGCTGCGCGTGGAGCTGGTTCGCGGCGAACCGGAGCTGATCATTCGGGCCGTGGGCGAGATGATCGAGCTGTCCATGATTCCCGCCCACTGCGGCACCGAGAATGTGCTGTTGCTGCGTGACACGCCGACGCGCTTGCGTCTGGTGCGCCTGGATGAGGTTCACCGACGTATCTGCGCCGTTCTCCAGGGTGGCTTGAAGGTGCCGGCGCGAGCCCGCGAGCGGGTGCGGGACGCCGTGGCGCCGCTGACAGCACGGCTCATCGTGCAGTCCGACATCGGGTCCATCGAACTCGGCACCACCCCGGTGGAAGCCGATTCCTCGATCCACGTGCATCTGCTGCCGGCGGGAGACGGCCTGACCGTCGAGCTGCTGGTGCAGCCGTTTGGCCGCCGGGGCCCGACCTACGTCCCTGCTCGCGGGGGGACGACGGTGGTGGCAGACCTGGACGGGCGGCGACTTGAGGCCGGCCGGGATTTCGGCGCCGAAGAGCAGCAGGCCCAGGTCGTGGCAGATGCCTGTGCCGTCCTCACGGCCCACCCTCATACCGACTGGACCTGGAGTGTGGAGACCCCCGAAGAGTGCCTTGACCTGCTCCTGCAACTGCGCTCGCTGCCGCCGGAAGTCCAGGTCGAATGGCCCGAAGGCCGGGCACTGTCCGTCAGCCGCATGCTGGGTCTCAAGGACCTGCATCTCTGCGTGCGGCGGCAGCGGGACTGGTTCAGCGTCTCGGGGGATGTGCTGATCAATGAGGAGCTCACCCTGAATCTGGCGGAGCTGATACGCCTGGCGGGCCTGAGTCCGGGGCGTTTCATTGCGATCGGCGATGGGCAGTACCTGGCCATCACCGAGGAATTCCGTCGGCGCATTGAGGATATGACCGTGCTGGGCGAGGTCCGCCGCGACGGGCTGCGCTTCCATCCGCTGGCGGCCGCGGCGCTCGATGAGGTGGTCCGGCAAGTGGGCGAGCTGGACGCCGATCAGGACTGGCATGAGAACCTGGCGCGACTGGAAGGGGCAAACCTCCTGAACCCGGTCCTGCCGTCGGCCTTGCACGCCGAGTTGCGCGACTACCAGTTCGAGGGCTACCGCTGGCTCTCCCGACTGGCGGCCTGGGGCGCCGGCGCCTGTCTCGCCGACGATATGGGCCTGGGCAAGACGGTCCAGGCGCTCTCGGTGATGCTCGACCGCGCCGGCGGCGGTCCCTCATTGGTCATTGCCCCCACCTCTGTCTGCCTGAACTGGCGCGACGAAGCGACCCGTTTCACGCCCAGCCTGAAGATACGGTTGTTCGGCGAGGGTGACCGCCAGGAAATGCTGGACAACCTGAGCCCCTTCGACCTGGTCATCTGCAGCTACGGCCTGATGCAGACCGGGCGCGACGCCCTGGCCGACATCACCTGGCAGACGGTCGTGCTGGATGAGGCGCAGGCCATCAAGAACCCCCGCGCCAAGCGCTCGCTGGCGGCCTTCCGGCTCAACGGCGCCTTTCGCCTGATCACGACCGGCACGCCGATCGAGAACAACCTCGGCGAACTCTGGAGTCTGTTCCGCTTCATCAACCCCGGACTGCTCGGCAGTTGGGAGCACTTCAACGAGCGCTTCGCTATCCCCGTCGAACGGGATGAGGATGCGGCGGTGCGCCAGCGGCTGCGGCGGGTGATTGCGCCGTTCATCCTGCGCCGTACCAAGGGTCAAGTCCTTAAAGAGCTGCCGCCGCGCACCGAGGTCCTGCAGCACGTCCAGCTCAGCGAGCGTGAACGGGCCTTCTACGAGGCGTTGCGGCGTGAATCGCTGCGGCGCATCGGCGAGCAGCAGGGCAGCCCCGGGGCGCGCCGGATGCAGATTTTGGCGGAGATCACGCGCCTGCGCCAGGCCTGCTGTAACTCGCGCCTCGTCCTGGCGACATCCGACATCCCCAGCGCCAAGCTCGAAGCCTTTGACGGGATCGTCGAAGACTTGCTGGCAAACCGGCACAAAGCCTTGGTATTTAGTCAGTTCGTCACGCACTTGACCCTCATCCGAGAACACCTGGACCGGCGCGCCGTCAAGTACCAGTACCTGGATGGCTCCACGCCGCAGAAGGAGCGCGCCGAGCGCGTCGCCGCCTTCCAGCGCGGGGAAGGCGATATCTTCTTGATCAGCCTCAAGGCCGGCGGCACGGGCCTGAACCTGACGGCCGCCGACTATGTGGTCCATCTTGATCCCTGGTGGAACCCGGCCGTCGAGGACCAGGCCAGCGACCGAGCCCACCGTATCGGCCAGGACCAGCCGGTCACCATCTACCGCCTGGTCGCCGCCGACACGATCGAGGACCGCATCGTCGAACTGCATCACCGCAAACGCGACCTGGCGGACAGCCTGCTCAGCGGCAACGAGGTCCCGTCCGCCGTCTCCGCCGACGAACTGCTGCGCTTGATGTCGGAGCTGTGAGCCTCGGCGCGGCTCGCGGCCAGAGCCGACCCGACGGTCAGCGCTCCCGGCAGGATGGAGCGGCCGCGGCTCGCGGCCAGAGCCGACCCGACGGTCGGCGCTCCCGGGTGAAGGGTGCAAGGTCACAGCAGGAGGGTCTGACGCGATGACACGGCTGAACTTGTCGGTCGGGTTGCTGGGGGCTATCGGGATGGTACTCTGCGGCGGTTGTCGCAGCACGGCGCCGCAGGCGGAGTCCGCTCTGCCCGTCGGCGTGCCCGCGGCGACCTGCTATGTGGCCACCGACGGCAACGACGCTTGGTCGGGCCGACTGCCCGCGCCCAACCCGGAACGCGCCGACGGCCCCTTTGCGACCCTGGAGCGGGCCCGCGATGAGATCCGCAAGCTCAAGAGCGCCGGGACGCTCCCCCCGGGCGGCTTCACCGTCGCCGTCCGGGGCGGGACCTACGCTCTGCCACAGACCTTCAAGCTGGAGGCACAGGATTCCGGCACGGCCGAGTCCCCGGTCACCTACCGCGCCTATGGCAGCGAGAAGCCCATCCTGCTGGGCGGTCGCACGATCACCGGCTTCGTGCCGCACCAGGGCCGTATCCTCAAGGCCGACATCGGCGCCCAGGGCCTGAAGGGCGTCAACTTCCGCCAGTTGTTCTTCAACGGCGTGCGCCAGCCGTTGGCCCGCTACCCGAACCTCGACCCGAAGAACCCCTACGGCGGCGGCTGGGCCTTCGTGGACGGCAAGCCGCTGGAGATGTACACAAACTACCCGACCGACAACAAGCGGCTGCTGGCATTCAAGGAGAGCGACGCCCGGCGCTGGTCCCGTCCCGAGGAGGGCGAGGTCTTCATCTTCGCCCGTTACAACTGGTGGAACAACCTCGTTCGCATCGCCGCGCTGGACCCGGCGGCACGCACCCTGACCCTGGCTGCCGACGCGTCGTACCCCATCCGTCCCACCGACCGCTACTTCGTGCAAGGGCTCCTGGAGGAACTCGACGCACCGGGGGAATGGTATCTGGACTCGGGCGCCTCGACCCTTTACTTCTGGCCGCCGGAAGCGCTGGCGGGCGGGACGGTTTGCGCCCCGGCTCTGCGCACGATTCTGCAACTGGGTCCCGGCTGCAGTCAGGTGACCTTCCGCGGCTTCACGCTGGAGGGCTGCGCCGGCAACGCCGTCGAGCTCAAGGACAGCTCCGACTGCCGGATCGCGGGCAACACCATCCGCAACGTCGGCGACTACAACGGCAACGCGGTCGTGGTCACGGGAGGCTTTCGTAATGGCATTGTCGGCAACGACATCTACGACATCGGCCGCGATGCGATCAACCTCACGGGCGGCGACCGTATCACCCTCACCCCGGGCGATAGTTACGCCGACAACAACTACATCCATCACGTCGGCATCTACTACAAATGGGGCTGCGGCATCACCCTCACGGGCTGCGGACTCCGCGCCACCCACAACCTCATCCACGACTGCCCGCGGGCGGCTATTCAGTTCCAGGGCAACAACCTGATCATGGACTATAACCACATGCGGCACCTCTGCCTGGAGTCCGAGGACGCGGCTGGCATCGGCACCGGCGGGCGTGACTGGATTTCCTCCCGCGGGTCCGCAGTGCGCTACAACCTGATCCACGATGTCCTGGGCTACGGGCGGATGAACGGCAAGTGGGTCTCGCCCTTCTTTGCCTGGGGCATTTACCTGGATGACAACACCGGTGGCGTGGACGTGATTGGCAATATCGTCACGCGCTGCGGCCGGGCCGGATTGCACCTCCACAATGCTCGCGACACGGTGGTGGAAAACAACGTCTTCGCGGATAACACCATGTACCAGATTGAACTCAGCGGCTGGACCGCCACCCACCCCTTCTGGAAGTCGCATTTTCCGACCATGGTGAAAGGCTACGAATCGGTTCTGGGCCAGCCCGCCTGGAAGGCGATGCGCGGCATGGCCCTACATCCCCAGGACGCGCCCCTGCCCAACGGCCTGATCATGGCCGGCAACGTCTTCGAACGAAACATCTTTGCCAGCCACGACCCGGCGGCCAGCCTCTACCGCGTGGGCAATGTCGATTTTGAACACAACCGATGGAATCACAACCTGCTCTGGCAGTACGGCGAACCCCTCATGATCGAAGGCGTCGGCAAGCTCCCGGCCGCCGAACTGTGGCCCGAGTGGCAGAAACAGGGAGAGGACCCCGACAGCTTGGCGGCAGACCCTCTGTTCAAGAAGCCGCGCCGTGACGACTACCGGCTGCGGCCCGAGTCGCCGGCGCTGGCGCTGGGGTTCCAGCCGATCCCGGTGGAGAAGATCGGGCCGTACCCAGACGATCTGCGCGCCTCCTGGCCGATCATCGAGGCCGAGGGCGCCCGCGAGCATCCGCTGGTGACCGAGCGCCCCAGCGCCAAGGAGGCCGCCACCGCCGCGCCGCCGCGCTATCCGCAGCCCTTCGCCGTGCCGCGGCTCGTGTCGACCGTGGGGGCGGTTGCGGACGCCGCAGCCGTGCAGCGCGCTGGCCTGGAACTGAAGCTGGCCGAGACGCCCGCACGCCTGCCGGTCGCGGGCCCGCCATGCAGCGCCTGGGTCGGGCACGATGGGGAGAACCTCTACGTCGCATTGCGGGTCCCGACTGCCGCGGCGACGCTGAACCGCGGCGAGACCTGGGGCGGCAGCGACGGCGCCGAGCTGTGCTTCGCGAACGCCACCGGGCGCAAGCTCGGGCCGACCTTTGTCATCCATGGCTATGTGACCGGTAAACACGATAGCTCCACCGACGCCGGAGCCCTGGCGGAGCCAGCCCAGCAGGTCGGCCAGGCGACGCGCTACACCGCCACCGTCGCGGCCGACAGCTGGACCGCTCTGTGGGTGGTGCCGTTGTCGACAACCGGGATCAAGAAGTCCGGCAAAGGCACCAAGCTGGCGTTCAACCTCGGCGTGCGCCGCACCGCCTCCGACGAGTGGATCTGCTGGGCCGGCGCGTTGGCCCAGAACTGGCGCGTCGAAAGCGCTGGTATACTGGTGCTGGAGTGAACCCGTCCGCGAGGAGTGCGGGGCTGTAGGTCGGCCCCGGCAAGAAGTTCCATTCCCCCGGAGCAGTGATGAAGCAGTGTGTCATCATGTTCGACTTTGACGGCGTCATCGCCGACTCCTTTGACGTCTTCTACCCGGCCCTGGTGCAGACCCTGCGCGAAGGTGGCTACTCGTGTATCCGCAATCCGGCCGAGTTCCGGGCGCTGTTTGACACCAACTTCTGCCAGGGGTTGGAGGCTAGCGGCGTGCGCCGCGCCGAAGCGAGTGCGATCCTGGCGGAGGTTGGCCGGAAGGTCCAGTGCCGCCTGGGTGCGATGCGGCTGTTTCCCGGCGTCAGCGAGGCGATCCACGCCCTAGCCGCCGCCTGCCCGCTGTATGTCATCACCTCGAACCAAGGCAGCCTGGTCGAGGCGTATCTCGAGCAGGTCGGCCTGCGCGCCTGCTTCCGTGCGGTGCTGGGCGCCGACACCCACCCGAGCAAGACGGAGAAGATCAGGCAAGTACGGAGCCTCCACCCTCGGCAGAGCTTCGTCTATGTCGGCGACACCGCTGGCGATATGTGCGAGGCCCGCCAGGCCCGCGTCCGCAGCGCCGCGGTACTCTGGGGCTGGCACGATTCCGAGCGACTGCGGGCGCAGAGCCCAGACTTTCTCTGTGCTGCGCCCAGCGATCTGCTGCAACTGCGCCTTCCGGCCTGCAAACCATGAACTCGCGGCAAGGGGGTCTTCCGGAGGTCCGCGACGGGAAGCAACGATTCGCCCCAAGGAGACAGGTACGATGAAACTGGTGATCGTGGGTGGCGTGGCTGGTGGCGCCAGTGCGGCGGCGCGCGCGCGGCGGCTGGATGAGCAGGCCGAGATCGTGATGTTTGAGCGCGGCGAGTTCATCTCCTTCGCCAACTGCGGGCTGCCCTACCACCTCAGCGGGGTCATTGCGCAGCGTGAGAGTCTGCTGGTGATGACGCCGGAACGCTTCAGGGCCCGCTTCAATGTCGAGGTGCGGACGCGGCAGGAGGTGACCGCGATTCAGCGCGACCGCAAGACGGTCACCGTCAAGAAGGTCGAGACCGGCGAGGTCTATGAGGAGCGCTACGACACTCTGATCCTGGCCACCGGCTCGCGTCCGCTCATTCCCCCGATCCCAGGCGCCGACGATCCGGGGGTGCATACCCTGTGGACCCTGGGCGATATGGACCGCATCCTGGCCCGGCTGGAGCAAGGAGTGCGGCGGGCCACCGTCATCGGCGGCGGCTTTATCGGCATCGAGGTGGCGGAGAATCTCAAAGCGCGGGGCCTTGAGGTGCATCTGGTCGACGTGCTGCCGCATGTCCTGCGCACCCTGGATGCGGAAATGGCGCAGCCCTTGCACCAGGAACTGACCACCAACGGCATCGTGCTGCACCTCAGCCAGGCGGCTACGGCCATCGCGAGAACGGCGCCGGACGGCCCCCTGACGGTGGCGCTGCAAGGAGGCGAGCGCCTGGAGACGGACCTGGTCATCATGGCGGTCGGAGTACGCCCCAACAGCGAGCTGGCCGCCGCCGCCGGCTTGAACCTCGCCGCTGGCAGGGGCATTGCGGTCGATGCGCACCTGCGCAGCAGCGATCCCAGCATCCTCGCCGTGGGTGACGCGATCGCGGTCACCGACACGGTCAGCGGCCAGTCGGCCCTGATCCCGCTGGCCGGTCCGGCCAACCGGCAGGGCCGTATCGCGGCGGAGAACGCCTGCGGACTAGACAGCTGCTACCGCGGCACCCTAGGCACGAGTGTGGTGCAGGTATTCGGCCTGACGGCAGCCAGTGTCGGCCGCACCGCGGAAGCGCTGGCGGCAACCAAGACGCCCTTCCGTCGAGTCTACCTGCACCCCTTGTCTAACGCTTCCTACTACCCCGGCGCGGATGTCCTGCACATGAAGCTGTTGTGTCGCGACGATGGCACCTTGTTGGGGGCCCAGGTGGTGGGCCGCAAGAATGTCGAGAAACAGGTCGACGTGCTGGCCACGGCGATGAAGGCCGGCCTGACCGTCTACGACCTCGCCGAACTCGAACTCGCCTATGCGCCGCCCTACGGCTCGGCCAAATCCCCCATCAATGTCGCGGGTATGGTCGCCGTCAATCTGCTGCGTGGCGACAGCGACGCGGTGTATGCCGACGGACTGCCCAAAGAGGCGGTGCTGCTGGATGTCCGCGAACCGGCCGAAACAGACCTCGGCGTGATCCCCGGCGCACAACGGATCCCCCTGGGCCAGTTGCGCCAGCGCCTCGGCGAACTGCCGCGCGACCGGCAGATCGTGGTCTACTGCAAAGTCGGCCTGCGCGGCTACGTCGCCGAGCGCATCCTCAAACAACAGGGTTTCCGTGCTGCCAATCTCAGTGGTGGCTGGGTGACCTGGAAACACACCCACCCAAGCCCCGCCGCACCACCACCGCCCGCCGCACCGCCACCACCCGCCGCACCGCCGCCCGCCGCACCACCACCCGCCCCACCGCCACCACCGCCGCCCGCCGCGCCGCCTGCCGCACCCGAACGGCGCCTGGATGTGACCGCCATGCAGTGCCCGGGACCCATCGTGCGCCTACGCCAGGAGGTCGACCTTATGCAGGTTGGCGACGTGCTGGCCGTGAAGGGCGCGCCGTCTTTCAAGAATGACCTGGAAGCTTGGTGCGCCAGCGTCGGGCACGACATCCTGGCATTGTCCGCGACGCCGACCTGCTTCGAAGCCAAGTTGCGCAAGGGCAGTGCCCCGGGCGCCGCCTGTGCGCTGAACACCGGCGCGGTGCAGGGCGTGCCGGACAGCGCCACCTTGGTCGTGTTCAGCAACGACCTGGACAAGGTGATGGCGGCCTTCATTATCGCCACCGGGATGGCCAGCCTGGGCACCAAGGTCAGTATGTTCTTCACCTTCTGGGGTCTGAGCGTACTGCGCAAGGACCCGGCGCCGAACTCGGTCAAGGACATCCTCAGCGCCATGTTCGGCTTCATGCTGCCCCGCGGAGCCAAGCGACTGGCGCTCTCGAAAATGCACATGCTGGGCCTGGGTACGAGGATGATGAAGCTCGTCATGGCCCGCAAGCACGTCAGCACCCTGCCCGAACTCATGCAACAGGCCCGGGCGCTCGGGGTCAAGTTCGTCGCCTGTGACATGGCCATGGACGTGATGGGACTGCGGCGGGAGGAGCTGGTCGACGAGGTGGACGAGGTGGTTGGCGTCGGCAGCTTCGCCGCCCTGGCGCGGGCCAGCGGCACCACGCTGTTTATCTGAGGGTAACTGCTCAGGTTACAACTCAGGTGCATTTCCCTGCCCCAACGGGGCTGTGGCTTGGCACCCTGACCCGACCCCGTTGGGGCAGGATACGCAGTTGCACCTGAGTAGTTACATCTGAGGAAGCTCTTGCAGAACCCCCGAGTGATCCGCCGCGGCAAGCATTTGTCGGTGCCTGTTTGTCGACCTGTGCAATAAGGGAGTCCGCCTGGAGCGCTGAAGGCGCGCGGCCATACCAGCCCAGGGCAACGCCCTGGGAATAGGATAGTTATGGATTTGATCCCTGTAGGGGCGAGCTATCTGCCGTAGGTTCGCGCTGAGGTCGCATAGGCCGCCCCTTCAGGGCTCAATCCGCGCTGTGGACGGGTACCCAGGGCGTTGCTCTGAGCGCCCAAAGCGCCCCTTCGGGGCTGAATACCTCGGCCCATCCTTATTGCACAGGTCACCAAATCTGGCAGGCGTCTGCAAGACTCGCCTGCCGCCCTGGAGCCCGCGATGCCCGGCCCCTTGCGGGCGGGTTCGCGGTATCCGCAGTCTGCAATCCCTGGCTGTGAGAAAATGCGGGCCGACGGAATTGATGTCGTTGGTGGCGGCGATTTCTTTACAGCTTCTCAGACGCAGCCCGTGTAGCGCCGGAACGCCGACAAGCGGTGAAACACCATGCGGTTGGCATCGTGGAAGTTGTGGGCACCGCGGTAGGCGGTGCGGACGAGATAGATCAGGTCCTCGCCATCGAACTGCCAATCGACGTACTGAAACCCGGTCAGCTTCAGGGAGAGGTCCCAGGGCAAGCCGGTATCATCTTCGAGCAGGCGGGCGACGACGCGCCATGAGCGCAGGTCGTCCGAGACCGCCAGGGAGAGGACATTGCGCTGGGCCGGGGCGCCGGGGTCGGTGTTGTTGTTGCAGAGCGTCAGATAGCGACCACTGAGCGGATCGCGCCGGATGGTAAACTTGGTCATGCCGCCGGGGAAGTCGATGAAGCCGCTGCTGGGGTCGAAGGCGAGGCTTCGGCCGTGGTCCAGGATGCGCACCATGGCCGCCTTGTCGGCCAGGGGGGCCGAGTGGAAGCGCAGGATGTTCCACAGCCCGCCCTGCGGATCGGCAACGACGTTGCCCTCGAGCCAGCCGGGGCACGCGAGTTTCGGCCAGGAAGCCGGCAACCAGCCGGGGTCAAAGGCGAGGGGCGGAGTCATGGTCCAGTGGCGGGCGTCGAGCAGATCGGCAGCTTCCGGGGCGGACAGCACCACACTCTTGAAGCCGCGACCCCAGACCGCGTTCTCGCAGTCCTCGAAAGCTCGGTAGAGGCGCCCGTTCCAGCAGAGCACCGGCATCGGGGCGCAATGATAGTTCGGGTTCTCATGGTAATAGCCGCCCCGAAAAAGCAACCCGGTACGGTCGTCGGCGGGGTGCGTCCAGGTGAAGCCACTGTCGTCACTGCGACGGATGACGATCGAGCCATACTGCTGGCTGACGCCGAACAGGTAGAGCGCGCCGCGATGGACAAACAGGCTGCTCCAGTACGCATTCATCACGTGGGTGATACGGGTCCATGACCGCCCCTCGTCCGACGAACGGTAGAGGCTCAGCAGGGCCTCTTCGCGCTCGTGATTGCGCGGGCAGCCTGGACCGAAATAGTCATGCGAGGCAACCAAGGCCCCATCCGGAGCCCGTACCAGCGCCGGACTGCCCAGATAAGTCCGCGTTCGCTCAGGCTGAAAGGTGACCTCAACACCGTGCATGCGTCTGCTCCTCCTGCCGCCGGAGCGCACGCACCGCCGCGGTCGCGAGAGGGCGACTCGTCAGTGTGAACGGGCCCGACGGCTTGGCCATGCGGCCCGCCGGGCGGCACCGGCTGTCACCATAGCACGGGGGCGCCTCGCCCGCACGGGCTGGCTCGAACGGGGCCTGGCGTGGCGGCTGACGCCACCTACATTAGGTCTGCGTCGGGTAGGATAAGAGCTTGGCACCACCACGTGCCCAAGACGGGATGTACACCATGGCAACTCCCCTGCGGGACATCATCATCGAGGCACACCGGGGCTCCAGCACGGATTGCCCCGAGAATACGATGGCGGCCTTCCGCCGCGCCGTCGACCTGGGCGCCCCCTCCATCGAGCTGGACATCCACGAGTCGCGCGACGGCGAACTCGTCGTCATGCACGACTCCACCGTGGACCGCACCACCGACGGCAAGGGCGCCATCGCCGAGCTGACGGTCAGTGCCTTGCGTCGGCTGGATTGCGGGCGCTGGAAAGGCGAGACGTTCGCGGGCGAACGGGTTCCCACCCTCGAGGAAGTTCTAGCTTTTGTCACGCCCAGGAACGTCCGCCTCAACGTCGAGGTCAAAGCCTTCGCTTCCGGCAGCGCGGCGCCGCAGCGGCTGGTCGAGTTATTGCGCCGCTATGGGCCCGCCGTCGGGCCTCATCTGGTCTCCTCTTTCGCTGAGGCGGCGCTGTTACGTGTTCGGGCAGCGGATGGGGCGGTGCCGCTGGCCATCCTGGGCAACGGGCCGGAGATACTGCCGGTCGCTCGTCGGCAGCGCTTCGGCTGGCTGAATGCGGCCTTTGAGACCGTCTCCGCCGAGCTGGTGGCCGCGGCCCAGGCGGACGGCATTCGGGTGATGATCTGGACGATGGACCAGCCCGAGCTGCTGGCCCACTACGCCGGGCTCGGCGTGAGTAAGGTATGCACGAACTGTCCGGCGCTACTCCTTCAGGCCCTCAAGCAGGGGTGATCATACGATGGCAGGTAGCAAGACTGATCTGGAGTTCATCACGCCCGAGATCGTGAAGCCCACCCCTCACGAGGCGGAGCCGGTTGCCGCCAACCTGGTCCTGGCCAGCAAGGAGCTTCCCGACCGTATCTACCTGGTGCCGACCGCCGCCAAGCCCGTCTTTCCCGGCCTGATGTTCCCGCTCATGCTGGGCCCCGGCCGGGAGGCGGACACTCTCAAGCTGGTCGTCGAGCAAGTGCCTGAACGCATCGTCGGCTTTGTGCTAACCAAGGACGAGCAGGCCGCGGTCGACGCGGCGGCGCCCTCGCGTCGCCTCTACCGCATCGGCACCGCCGTGCGTATCCTGCGCTTCGAGGAAAGCCCCGAGGGCGCGGTCCAGGCACTCTGCCAGGGCCAGAAGCGTTTCGAGATCCTCAAGGCGGTCGAACGCGACCACAAGCTCATTGCCCAAGTCGTCTACCCGCAGGACCTGCTCGCACTCGATGAGGATGTCAAGGCTCTCGGGCTCGGCATCATCAGCACCCTGCGTGAACTCATCAGCCACAATCCCCTCTTCAGCGAAGAGATCAAGATGCTGCTGTCGCGCTCGGACTGGGGCGACCCCGGCCGACTGGCGGATTTCTCCGTGACCATGACCTCGTCCTCTCGTCAGGAATTGCAGGACGTGCTCGAATGCCTGGACGTCCGCCTGCGCCTCGAAAAGGCCCTCTTTCTCCTGCGCAAGGAATTGGACCTCAATGCGCTCAAGGAGAAGATCACGCACCAGATCGAAGAGCGCATCACCCAGCAGCAGCGCGAGTTCTTCCTGCGCGAGCAACTCAAGGCGATCAAGCAGGAACTGGGCCTGGAGAAGGATGAGAAGACCGAGGAAATCGAGCGCTACCAGAAGCGCGTTGAACAGCTCGGCGCCGCGCTTCCCGACGAGGCCCGCAGCCGCATCACCGAGGAGATCGACAAGCTCAAGATCATCAGCCCGCAGTCACCCGAGTTCGCCGTCTCACGCAACTACCTCGACTGGCTTACCGGGCTGCCCTGGGGGGAATACAGCGCGGATGTCCTCGATGTCGCCCGCGGACGGCGCATCCTGAACCGTGACCACTACGGCCTCGAGGACGTCAAGAAGCGCATCCTCGAGTTCATTGGCGTCGCCAAGTTGAGGGGCTCCATCGAGGGTTCCATCCTCTGCCTGGTCGGTCCGCCGGGTGTCGGCAAGACCTCCCTCGGCCGCGGCGTGGCGGAGGCCCTCGGCCGCAAGTTCTTCCGTTTTTCGCTGGGCGGCATGCGTGACGAGGCAGAGATCAAGGGCCACCGGCGGACCTACATCGGGGCGCTGCCCGGCAAAGTCATCCAGGCGATCAAGACCTGCGGCACCGCCAACCCGGTCATCATGCTTGACGAGATCGACAAGCTGGCGACCTCATTCCAGGGCGACCCCGCCTCGGCTCTGCTCGAGGTTCTTGATCCCGAGCAGAATAACTCTTTCAGGGACCACTATCTCGACGTGCCCTACGACCTCTCGAAGGTGCTGTTCATCGCCACGGCCAACGTCCCGGATACCATCCCCGGCGCGCTGCTGGACCGCATGGAGGTCATCAGTCTGTCCGGCTATATCATCGAGGAAAAACTGCACATCGGCAAGCGTCATCTGGTGCCCAAACTCCTGCCGCGGCACGGGCTCACCCGGGCCGACGTCGCCTTCACCGACAGCGCCCTGCGGATGATCATCAATGGCTATGCGCGCGAGGCGGGGGTTCGCGCCTTCGAGAAGGCCCTCGCCGGCTGCATGCGCAAGATCGCGGCGGGCCGGGCCGAGGGGCTGATCACACAACGGGTGACGGTCACTCCCGCCAACGTCGCGGAGCACCTCGGCAAACCGCGCTTCACGGATGACCCGCTCATGAGTCACGGCCGCCCTGGGGTGGTCATGGGCTTGGCCTGGACCGCGCTCGGCGGAAGCACCCTGTACATCGAGGCCCAAGCGGCTCCCGGCGCCAGCGGCACGACCCTCACCGGCCAACTCGGCGAGGTCATGAAAGAGTCCTGCCAGATCGCCTATTCTCTGGTGACCGCCCACTGCCGGAACTTCGGCATCCCGCCAAAATTCTTCAGCGATCGGACCATCCATATTCATGTTCCTGCCGGCGCGACACCCAAGGACGGCCCCTCGGCCGGCATCACCATGGCGGCGGCGCTGGTCTCCCTCGGGCGCAACCGTCGGCCGCCCGCAGGCTGGGCCATGACCGGTGAACTCACGCTGACGGGCCGCGTTCTGCCGATCGGTGGGGTGAAGGAGAAAGTCATCGCCGCCAAACGCTCCAAGGTCAGGCACATCATCCTGCCAGCGGCCAACGAGAAGGACTTCACCGAGCTACCCGAGCGCGTGCGCCGCGGCATCACGGCCCATTATGTCGGCGATTTCAGCGAGGTATTTCGTCTGCTTTTCGGCGCGCCTTGAACCGGACCCGGCGGGCTGCCATTCCGGGGACAGCCCGCCCGCAATTTCATGACCCAGCAGCGAGGAGGATCTCCAGGTGAGCACCGAACCGTACCTGCCCAGCACCCTGCCCACGCCCCGCCAACTCGAGTACCAGGACTGGGAGATGGGCGTCTTCTTCCATTTCGGTATCCGCAGCTTCTACGAAGGCCACCGGGACTGGGACGGCAAGCCCATGCCGCCCGAGGGCTTCCGCCCGGCCGGGCTCAACTGCGACCAGTGGATCGTCGACGCCAAACGCGCCGGCATGCGCTATGCCGTCCTGGTCTGCAAGCACCACGATGGTTTCGCCAACTGGCCTTCAAAGTCCTCCACCTACAGCGTCGCGCAGACGCCTTGGAAGGACGGTAAGGGCGACGTGGTGCGCGAATTCACCGACGCCTGTCGCCGCCACGGCCTGAAGATTGGGCTCTACTACTCGCCCGCCGAGTGGGGCAGCGCGGTGTTCAAGGACGAGAAGGCCTACGATCAGCACTTCCTCAACCAGATCGGTGAATTGCTCAACGACTACGGCCAGATCGACATCCTCTGGTTTGATGGCTGCGGCTCGGAGAAGCACACCTACGACTGGCCGCGCATCGTGCGCGAAATCCGCCGCCTGCAGACCAACCTACTCATCTTCAGCATGGGCGACCCCGACTTCCGCTGGGTCGGCAACGAGGCCGGCATCGCTGACCTGCCGACCTGGAACACCGCCATGGGCATCCGGCTGTCCGTCAACACCGAGGGCGATCAGGCAGTCGGCAACCGCCCACTCTGGCTCCCCGCCGAGTGCGACTGCATGATGCGCTGGCACTGCTGGTTCTACGAGGAAGCCGATGTCGACACGGTCAAGCCGGTCGAGGAACTCATGGGCCTCTACGAGCTCTCCGTCGGCCGCGGCGCCAATCTCCTCATCAACATCGGACCTGACCGTCGCGGCCTGCTCCCCGACGCCGACCGCGAGGCGCTGC
The DNA here is from genome assembly GCA_903834675.1 of uncultured Victivallales bacterium. The sequence continues at coordinate 17,047 of CAILKC010000485.1, forward strand.
TGGCCTTCGGCGGCGAAGTGCGGCGGCGTTTTGGCCAGCCCTTCGCCCGTCTCGGCGATGGCAAGGCCACCGCGACCGGCTGGGAGTACACCGCCAAGGACCCCTTCTACCTCGATCACATCATCCTCCAGGAGGACTTGGCCCTGGGCGAGGCCATCCGCCGCTTTGCCATCCGTATCCAGACCGGCATCAGCGGCAGAATGGTGACCCTCTACGAGGGCCGCAACATCGGCCACAAGGTCATTTGCCGCATCCCCCTCATTGCCTGCCGGAAGGTGGTCGTCGACATCCTCGAGGCCGACCGCCCCGCGACCCTCCGCCAGGTCACCCTGCACAACACCACCGGCCTCGTACACCAGCACTGAGCCCGCGATGCCGAGCCCGTTTCGGGCCGGTTCGCGGTATCCGCCGTGGGCTCTGGAGCCCGCGATGCCGAGCCCGTTTCGGGTCGGTTCGCGGTATCCGCCTTGGCTCTGGAGCCCGCGATGCCGAGCCCGTTTCGGGCCGGTTCGCGGTATCTGCCGTGGCCCTGGAGCCCGCGATGCCGAGCCCGTTTCGGGCCGGTTCGCGGTATCCGCCGTGGCCCCGGCACGCCGTCGACCCCGGGCCGCGCCTGAGCCTAGGGCCTTTCCATGTAGCGGACGAAGCGCAGATAGGCCATGAAGATGAGCAGCATGATCCCGGCGTAGACGCTGAAGACGAGGGTGTTACGCCCGTGGTGCGCCACGAAGCCGAAGTAACCGACGTAGAATAGATTCAGCACGAAGGCGCCAATGAAGGCGGCCAGCGGCGGCAGCAACAGCGGCCGCACCACGCCGTGCGTCGCCGCCGGCGGCAGCGCCGCATAGCGGAAGTTGGCCGTCGGAGGCACGTACCCGGTATCGCCGCCCAGACGTTTCCAGCAGCGATAGGCACGGTAGTGGAAGTAGAACGCCAGCACCGTGAAGGCGCCCGTCCAGAAGAAGATGAACCGGTAGGGATACAGATCCCCGGGCGGGTAGAACCGTCGCACCACATCGAGGTAGACCCCGGCGATCAGGCCGCCAATCATGGTGCCGGCGGAACGCACTAACGCCTGGGCGCCGCAGAACTGCCCAAAACGGTCCTTCGGGAAGAGGATCATCAGTTGCGGCAGCCCCGCGGTCGACTGCATGGCCGACATCACCGCGGAAAAGACGCCGCCCACAATGCCGACCCAGAAGTAAACCTGCGACGGCGGCGCCTCGGCAAACAGCCAAATCAGGCCGCCGAAGGTGAAGAAGGTGCCGTAGGCGTGCAGATACATGTCCACCCGCACCGGATGCCACTTATCCACCAGCGTCCCGGCAAACAGGTAGCAGCCGGCCACCACCAGGCCGCCCACCGCACCCATCTTGCCGATCAGGTTGAGGTCCAACCCCATTGATTGGTTGAAGAACACGCTAAACACGCCGATGCTGCCGGCCACGGCGCCGAACATGCAGTACAGGAAGATGTACCAGTAGTACGGCATGGTGTAGCATTCCCGCGCAAAGGTATCGAGGTCCTGGCTCAGGCTGGGCGCTTTGCCCTTGTAGCTCGGCGGCGGGTACTGGCCTTCCTTGACCCGGATGCAGGCCAGCCCGAAGCCGATCAGGTAGAGCAGCGCGGTGCCGATGAAGATCTCCCGCATATGGCTGAGGGCATACTTGAAGATGAAGTAGTTGTAGAACGCCGCCGCCAGCGTCCCGACCAGCCGGAAGTAGGCCATGAAGCGGGAGAGAAACTGCTCCGGCACCACGTCGTTGAACAGGTACCAGTAGACCGAGCCTACGAACATGTTGAAGAAGTGGAAGCAGCCGGCGAAGGCCGCGAGTACCAGCACCGTCAACAAGTTGCGGCTGAGCGCGCTCTGACTCAGGAAGGCACTGTGCAACTTAGCGGCGATGGGGTCGCACAAACCGATGCACACCAGCGAGGCGACCAGAAACGGCATGGTGTAGAGGATGAAGGGCATCCGCCGACCCCAGCGGCTGCGGTAACGGTCGCTCTTGAAGCTCACCCATGGGCAGACCGTGGTGTTGAAGATGCCCGGCAGGGTGCTCATGATCAGGCCGATGGTCCAGTTGTCCGAATCGAGGGCCTTGAGCTTGAGCGGCAGGATGCTGGGGACCACCGTCTGCAGCAGCGTGTAGCAGAAGTTGCTCCACAGCAGCCAGGCAAAGAGGACCACGAGCCCGGACATCGTGTAGGTCAGGGTGCCGCAGCGGAAGAGGGGCTTCCCGGACGGGTCGCGCTCGCCCAGCGGCGTGCCGGGTGACGGCGCCCGGGCCGGCTCCGTCACCCCACTCGAATCCGGCTTGGGCTGGTCAGCGGCAGAAGAGCAAACCATCGGTGCCTCCGCGTCTCCGGGCCTACGCTTGACCATGGCCCCGGCGCAGACACAACCTACCCGTCAGACGCGCGCGGTCCAACCCGTAGCGCCGGTAGCCCAGGCTGGCTCGGCAGGCTGAGTGGCAACGCCAGCGCTCGCGCCTGCCTTGGGATGAGAAACTCCGGCAAGCCGTGGTCATGAGGGAGTCTCTGCGCTCCTACGGGAGAACTGCGCCCGTTCCGCCTGCCGGACAGCGGCGCCGTCCAGGACCCAGCCCAGCTTAGCCGAGTTACCGTCGACATGCTGGCTCCCCATCTGCCGGAATTCTGTTCCGTGGCAGGCCACCCGCTCTCAGCCGTCTGGCCACCCTATCTTGCTGCCATGGAAGAGACAGCACACCCGACACCCAGGCCGACCCGAACTCGCGGTGCTCCCTGTTCATTCAGGCCGGGAAACGTGCGACCCGGTAACATCGGGGTCGTGGCGGGCTATCGCCAGAGAGTCAAAACAGGGGCACAATTCGTCAAAGTAGCCTCAAAAGTCGAGGTGCGACCCCCACTACACGCCGCGGTCATTTCTCGACCGGGACCACAATGCCCCGCATGATCAGGTTCTGGCAGAAGACAAAGACCAGCAGCGTGGGGATGGCCGCGATGATCAGCGAGGCGTAGATCACGCCGACGCCACTGCCGCCGTTCAGACGGTAAAGCCAGACCATCAGGGTCCACATCTTCTGATCCTGACAGATCAGCAGGGCGAACATGAAGTTCGAATAGGCCGCAGTGAAGGCGTTCAGGGCGATGACCGCCAGGATGGGTTTGCTGAGGGACATGGTGATGTGCCAGAACATCACCCACTCGCTGGCCCCATCGATCTGGGCGCTCTCGTAGAGCTCCTGACCCAACGAGTCGAAGAAGCCCTTCAGCAGAAAGATCGAGTAGCCATTGGCCAGTCCCGGCAGCAGCAGCGCCGCGAAGGTGTTCAGCAGACCGAGCTGCCGCAGCATCAGAAACACCGGAATCTGGGTCACCATGGGGGGAAAAGCCATGGTCAACAGTAGAAAGAGCAGGACCTTGTACGCCGTCGGCATGCGGTAGCGGCTCATGGCATAGGCCGCGATGGGGTTGACCACCAGGGCCAGGGCGATGGCCAGGGCGCAGTAAATGACCGTGTTGAAGATGCCACGGCCGTGAAAGAGCATGTACTCGAGCACCGCCCGATAGTTGCGCGTCACGAACTCCAGCCGCAGCGCCCCGCGCTGCCGGCAATACTCAAACCAGTGAAAGTGCTCCTGCGGCGGCACGATCTCAGCGAAGTCCGCAAAGCTCGTGCCCAGAGCGGCATTGGCCGCCGCCACAGTGCCGTAGCGTTGCCGCAGCCAGTCCCGGAAGACCCCATCCGGCGAGTGAATGCGCACCTGGCCGATGTCGACCCCATGCCGCGCCCCGCTCTCGGGGTCCTGCCAGCCGGTGACGAAACTGTCCCAGTCGCTCAGCCGCACGCCCTCGCCAGGCGGCTCCTCAACCAGCGGCACCGCCGCAAAAGTGGGGTAGGCCGTGCCATAGCGCCGGTTGAGTGCCTCGACGCTGTGGTACTTCGCCGCCAGGAAAGCCCGGTACGGCTCGGCCGCGGCGGCATCCGCCCGGATCCAGAGCAGATTCAACGTGTTGCGCACGAAGGTCTCCCAGTCGTCGCGGACCCTCGGCGGCGCCGCGCTGGGGTAACGCTCCGGGAGCCGCACCTGTTCGTAGGAGGCCAGGGAGGTGCCGTGCAAGCGGTTGTACTCCTCGATGGCGCGGGTGTACTGCGGCTTGAGGAACAGCCGTTTGTAGAAACCCTCGAGGTTGAGGTAGACGCGGCGGTCGAGGCTCTGGCGGGTCTTGAACTCGTTGAAGGCGCTGCCGTAGGGTCCGCCCGCGGGCAGGTTGCGCCGGATGGTGGTGTCCTGGCCGCTGATGTACAGGCTGTTCCAGGTGACGAACTCGGTGCCGAACTCCTGGTTGAGTCGTGGCAGATCGTGGCCGAAGCGCTCCTGCAGGGTCACCTTGAACTCGCGGAGTTCGCGGGGAACGGTGCGCGAGACCCCGGCGTTGGCGTAGCCGAGAGCCCAGGCGTTGAGAGGCAGATCGGCCTGCCCCAGGAAGTCCGCCCAGGCCTGCGCCAGCCGCGCATTCGGCGCCGCCGGCGGCTGCAAGACCTCGAACGAGGCTACGTCCGTGTCGTAGGTCGTGTTCAAACTGTCAAGAGACTCGTTGAACAGCCCCTCGAGGTGCTTGCGGTACAGGGCGACATCGTCGCGCAGAAAGGCCGGAATCGCCGCGAAATCGCTGACGTCGACGCCACTCTTGGTGCTGCCGGCCAGCATGATCAGCAGCGGATAGACCGTGCTGATCGACCCTAGGGTGAGCACCACGTAGATGCCAAGCACCAGGAGCCGCACCCGCGGCGAGCGCCGGCCGATCCTGGAGATAATGGGCATAAGCAAACTCCCCTGCGAGCCTGGCCGGGCTACGGCGGCGGCTTCTGACCGGTCGTGCGAAACTCCAGCCGCGACAGGATGCGCAACTGGTACACGGTGAAGCCGATCAGCATCAACCCCAGCAACCACGCCATCGCCGTCGCTTCGCCAAAGTTCAAGTACATGAAGGCTTTATAGAAGATGTGCAGGCCCACTTCCTCGGTGTTCTTGCCGCCGCCAGTCATGGCCAGGATGTTGCCCGCCGCGCCGTACCAGGAGCCGATGAACACGCCGACGAAGTTGATGACCAGCAGCGGCCGGATGGCGGGCAGGACGGTGAAGAGAATCTTGTCGACGAAGGTGGCGCCATCGAGGTCCGACGCCTCATAGAAGTCCTCCGGGATGCCTTTGAGCGCGGCCAGATAGATGAGGCAGCCTGGTCCCATGCCGGCCCAGATCATGGGCATGACACAGCAGAGCATGGCGGTGTCGGCATCGTTCAGCCAACTGTAGGGCTGGGATAGCGTGCCGAGCAGCGCGGCGTACCAGGGGGTGCCGCCGTGTTGCAAAGCGCCGAAGCCCTCCGCCAGTGCCAGGCAGGCCGCGAACAGCCCCGCGCCGAGGGCAGCCCAGCGCACCGCGGTCTGCCGCTGTCGGGCGGCGCCGGCCAGGCGGGACCGGCCCAGGGCCAGGCCGAGCAGGATGGCGCCCGCCACCACGGCCAGCGCACGCGGCGCCAGCCCCACACCGTCCTGGAGCAGCGGCAGGGCGAAGGCGCCATGCCAGGCGTGCCAGACGGCCAGCACCGCCGCCAGCGCCAGCAGGCCGCCCGATCCCCACACCAGCCGCGCCTCAAACTCGGGACGCGGCAGCTCCAGCAGCAGCGGACCCAAGATCGCCGGCGCTAACAAGGTCAGACCAATCTGCAACATGGGATGCGCTACCCCGGCCTGTCTGAAGATGGGACTGGCCACCGCCAGGCAGGTCCAGAACAGAATCATGCCAATCGCCAGAAACAGGCCACTGATGCCGAACATGTCATGGAACCAGGTCCGCCGGGCAAAGGTGTAAGCCACCCAGAACAGCACCCCCCCCACCAACAGAAAGCCGAGCGCCGGGAGCCGCATCACCACGGCGTTCAGCGTGCCCCGCTCCGTCGGCTCGTAGAAGGACTTCCAGAGCAGGATCACCACCAGCCCCGTGATCACCGCCGGCAGATAGAACAGAGTCCGGTACAGAATCTTACCGTGGGGCACCTCCTGCAGCAGCACGGCCAGCACCACCGGCGGCAGAAAGGTCAGGCTGATCACCAGGGTCGAGTAGCGCAGCGAGTTCCATACCGCTCCCCACCAGCCCCGGTTCCAGATGACGTTGGCATAGTTGTCCAGCCAGAGCCAGGACGAGCCGCCCATAATGCGATAGTCCTGCAAGGACATCACCGAACCCCGCGCTACCGGCAGATAGCTCCAGAAGAAGATGGAAAACACCGCCGGCGCCAGCATCAGGTAAGCCCAGGCGAAACGACGAAACTGCCAGCCCTTCTTCTCGCCGGGAACCCCCGTCGGGGTGAAGGTGGCAATGATCCGGCGAAACACCAGGGCGAAGACCACCACCATGGCGACCAGGGCGGCGACGGCCGTGGCTCGACGCAGCAGCATCACCCGCGGCGGCACCACCCCGAGCATCTCCTTGCGGGCCTTCTCAGCGGCGCGCCGCAGCAGCCCCTGCAGCACCGTCAGCCGCGCCTCATCGTCCCGCGGCAGATCGCCGTCCAGAGCCATCTCCTCGGCCGCCTGAATGGGCTCGGTCAGGATGTCGTAACACAGGTTGCTGTGCCGGCCGTACGGCTCGGGAATGCCCGTAGCGATGGCGATGTCAAAGGTCTCCGCCCAGCCGCGTGGCGCCAGGCGGACCACCTCGTCGTAGCCGAACATCTCGAGGTACTTGGGATTGACGAAGCGCCCGAGCCCGCCCTCAACCATGATGCGGGTCTTGATCTCGACCGCCTCCCGGCTCTCGTAGAAGCGGATGTACTCCCAGCCGACGTCCCGGACCAGCGGCTCACGGATGCCCGCAAACAGACCCATCATGCGGCTGTTCAGCTCGCCGCCGCGCCGACGCTCGCCCTTGGGGCCCACCGGCGGCCCGAGCGGCACCGGGCACATGCCAGTCAGGTCCGGGTTGATGCTGGTGAAGAGCTTTTCGTCGATGTAGTCGAACATCATGGCGATTTCACCACGGTCCCACTTGATCGAGCCTTCACTGGCCTCCTTGCAGGCAAAGCCGTAGCGCGGCTTGCCGCTGGCATCGATCCACTTGTCGGTGCAGAGCCGGTTGTAGAAGTCCAGCGCCAGCGCCGCGTTGCGCGTGTCAAACACCGCGGCCCAGGTGTCCGTGGGCTCGTCATAGGCCAGTACATCGCCGCCGGCTGACCACAGGAAGGTGATCCAGAACCACGACTCGTGCTTCCCGCGCCCCAAGCGCATGCCGTAGGTCCCGCGGGCGGGATCGGTGATCTTGCGGCAGGCGTCGTAGAGATCGTCCCAGGTCCAGTCCTTGTCGGGGTACGGAATGGACTTCTCGTCGAAGAGGTCCTTCCGGTAGAGCAGCACCTTGCCCAGCGCGCCGCCGTAGGGCACCGCATAGACGCGCTTCTCGCCGTCGGGGCCCTTGCGGCGGATGACCGGCCAGATCTTCGGATGAATGCGAAAGTCCAGTTCCGCCTGCGTCAGGCTGGTCAAGTAACCGTCCGCCGGCTGATCCAGAGGATAGAGAAAGCCCTGCCCAATATAGGTATCGGACTTGCGGAAGTTGACATACATCACGTCCGGCGCCACGCCCCCCGCGATCGCCAGCAGGTCGGTCTCCACCCCCTCGACGCTGATCCCGGAGAAGGGCTGCAAGTCGACCTCGACCCGGTCCCAATTATGCCGCCCATAACGGCCCGGATCGGCCTGCGCGCGGGCCTTGAGGCGTTCGGCAAAAACTGCCGGAAACCGGCGGGTGAACTCCTTCACCCCCGCAGACTCCGCCCGGGTGTAGGTGTCCGTCCGGCTCGGGTCTGGCATTTCCCACAGGGTCACATGGACGATCGTCCGGCCGGGGGCGTCCTCGATCCAGCCGGCGCCCA
>CAILKC010000486.1 GCA_903834675.1 uncultured Victivallales bacterium
CGACGGGGGGACTCGGACACTGCGTCCCCCCTCGTCTCTCGACCCACCACGGCGGGAAGGCCCTCGACCCTCTGCGGTTCTCAGACAAGCGAACCCCTACGGAACTCACATGCGCCCACAAGTGACGCGGCCTCTTGTCCGCCCTGCCCTGCCGCGGTACATTTGAGCCTCAGGCCTGTCCACCTCTACGCGAGTGGCGGAATTGGCAGACGCGCTGGATTTAGGTTCCAGTGGGGCAACCCGTGCGGGTTCGAGTCCCGCCTCGCGTAACTAGCTACTAAACATGCAGTTAAGATCATAACGATGATCCCAAACTGTCCCTAACGATTCCCTTGTTTTCGTACTGGTCAAGCTGAAAAAAGCCACCATCAGCCACAAGCCGCGATCGCACTCCATCGGCCAGTCCACGCAGCCAGGAATCACGCCGTCACCCATCATCTCTGCTGTGTACCACAGAAAAACACCGACCCGGCGACGCTTCGGAATCCTCGCCGCTATCACCACCTGGTCTTCATCAGATCTGTGGGCTGGTCAGCGATCGTGAGACCCGAGGTCTCCGGCAAGATGCGTTGGCGGACGCACTCATCCTTGGCCGCGACCATCTGGCCTCTCGCCTGAGTGGCCGGCCCCCGCAGGAACTCACGGCAACCCACTCGTCGACGGCGCTGCGGCATACCTTGGTAGGGCCGACGGAGTGACCGGTCCAGCACAGGCGCAACAGACATCCCTGGCTGCTCAGAACTCATTGCTCCGACGCTCTGCTTCACGAGCTTCCCCGCACGGAACAGGCAGAGCGCGGGAATGCTCGTGATACCATACTTCTGGGCGAGGTCCTGATGGGTGTCCACATTGACCTTGACGACGCCCACAGCGTCCCGGTGGGCTTCTGCAAACGCGGCCACGGTCGGCGCAAGTTGCCGACAAGGTCCGCACCAATCGGCGTAGAAGTCAACCAGTACGGGCCTGCCGTTCTCCGCCCCGACCAGGGCCGCGAACTCCGCAGCGTCCTTGGGATGGAGAATGGCAGTGCTCTCCGCGGTCCCCGCATCGGCGGCGGCACCCGCTCGGGAGATGACGCTGAGTGCAACCAACAGGCCGAAGATGAGACCGAACACAGCCCCACGCCGCGGCGTGGCGGTCAGCGGACAGCCACCGTCTGGACAGCCGACCAACTTCGCCCAGCCGAAACCGGCCAGGCCACCCAGGAGAACAATACCGACAAAAAGTAGAATTCTCACTTCTCACCTCCATTTGGGGCGTTCGAACTGGCTGAGTCACACGGCCTGACGGACGGCGGCCAGCAGGGCGGCGCTCGTTTGGACCCCGACGGCAGAATCGTCGAAACTTAACGGCATTGGGGTACTGCGCACGGCTGGAAGCGGCGCTATCCCCAGTACCAGCCGTCTGCAAGACCTTGCGCGCCAGGTACCCGCCGGTAGAGTAGGCCCGGCATCCGGGAGGTCGGCGAAAGGGCTGCGCATGAACCGTCCGTCACTCACCGATTTCGTGTCCTGGGCGCAGGCCCACATCACCGGTGATGAGAAGGGGCAGGCGCATATTTTCCTCGACCGGCTGTTCCAGGCCTTTGGCCAGCCCGGCTGCCTGGACGTGGGTGGCACCCCCGAGTTCCGCATCCGCCAGGCCGCTGAGGATGGCGGCGGCATGGCCTTCGCCGACTACGTCTGGAAGCCGGTGGTGCTGATCGAGATGAAGCGGCGCGGCGCGGACCTGCAGAAGCACTACCGCCAGGCCTAGCGTCCAAGGTGCAGCCCGAGATTTTCGGCACCCTCTTCCAGCACTCCATGGACGGCGGCGAGCGGCATGCCCTCGGAGCGCATTTCACCCCATCGTCAAGGATGGCACCATCCTCGACGCGGTGGAGAACCAGCCCTGGTCGGGCGAGGCCAACGTCCACCTCTCCGTCGTCAACTGGGTCAAAACCCAGGACCCGGCCCTGCTGCCCGCTACACGTCGGCTCTGGTTCAAGACCGAGGCGGCGCTCGCCGCCCCCCGCCGTAAGCCCGGCACCGGCGCCGCCGCCAAGGAGTGCCACCTCGATGTGCGCGAGTGTGCCCACATCAACTCGGCGCTGTCGGATGGCTTTCGGATGTGAGCGGGGCCCAACACCTCCGCTACGGGCAAGATGAGCTTCTTGTCTGCCAGGGAGTAACACCCGGCCATGACGGGTTCCTCCTCACGCCCGCACAAGCTGCAGCCATGCGTACGGCGGATCCACCGTCCGGCGAGGTCGTGCATCCGTACCTCATCGGGCGCGAGTTGCTGAGCGCTGACGGCATCCCGTCACGTTACGTCATCGACCTTGAAGACCGTGACATGCTGGCGGCACAGGAGTTCAGCGGCGCCTTCAACTGGCTGCGGTAGAAGGTGTTGCCTGATCTTCATAAACGTGCTGGAGAGGAGCACGAGGGCGAGTCTGCCCACGCCGACCAGATCAACAAGTGGTGGATGCGCTGGCGTTCCCCCAAGGAACTGATCCGCAAGCTCGGCGGGCTGCCAAGGTAGCTTATCTGCTCCCGCGTGACCAAGCGCCCGATCCTTGCGTTTGTGTCCACCGCGATCCGACCAGGTGACGCGCTCCAGTGCTTCACCTTCCCTGACTACTACAGCTTTGGCATTCTGCAATCGGGGCTGCACTGGCTGTGGTTCGTCACCAAATGCTCGAAGCTTAAATCCGACTTCCGTTACAGCGCCGAGTCCGTCTTCGACACCTTTCCCTGGCCGCAGCGGGGGGCGGCGGGCGCCGTTGGCGGACCCGCCGCTTTGGACTGCGGTGGCAAGGGCGCCAGCGGCGACCGCGACACCGCTTTGGCTGGGCACGGGTTACGGGACCGTGGCACGGCCCCCGGCGTCGCCGGGGGCGCGGCCGCTTTGGACTGCGGTGGCTTGACACCGCTTTGTGACGGCGCTGCCAGCACCATCCACCGCTGCCGGGCGCTCAGTTCAGAGGCCCCCGCCCACTCCCCCGCCGCCTGCGCCCGAATCGAGGCCGTGGCTGCGGCGGGTTGCGAAGTCCGCAGGATCCGGGCCGCGGCGCTGCCGAAGATCAAGGGCGGCCTGCGCGCCCTCTACCGCACCCTCGAACTGCCCGGCAAGAACCCGCTGAAGGACGCCCATGCGGCCTTGGCCGCCGCGGTGCTGGCGGCCTACGGCTTCGACCCCCAGGTCGACCTCCTGGCCCAGCTCCTGGCGCTGAACCTGGCGGTCGCTGCCCGGATCGAGGCCGGCGAGCCGGTCACCGCTTCAGGGACACCACACTACTCCCCTTTTTCCGCCGGCAGATCCGGGCGGGCCGCCCAAGCGCTCCAGGAGGCGTCGAACCAGCGGACGTTCGTGAAGCCGAGGAGATGGGTCAGCAGGAAGTAGGTCTGGCTGGCCTGGTGTCCGGTGCGGCAGTGTACGATCACCGGCCGGTCCGGGGTGATGCCGAGCTTGGCGTAGGCGTCCTTGAGCCGGTCGGTCGCCTGCCAGAGCTCCTGGCCGGGAACCAGGTCCAGGCTGAACTCGCGGTTCACCGCGCCGGGGATGTGGCCGGGTCGGGCCTCGTCGCTCTTCTTGCCCGAGTAGTAGTCAGCGGGCCGGACGTCGAGGATCATGGTCTTCCCGTCGCCGAGAGTCTGCTTCACGCCATCGACGTCGACGGTGAAGGTATCGGCGCCCTGGATCGGAACGTACTCGACGGTTTGGGGCCGCGGGAGGTCGCTCGCGAGCGGGCGCTTCTCGGCGGTCCACTTCTTGATCCCGCCGTGCAGGATTGCGTAGCTCTGGTGGCCGACGCGGGCGAGCGCCATCGAGATGAGCGTCACATCCCGCAGATTGTCACTGTAGAGGACCACCGTGTCGCCGTTGCCGATGCCGAGCCGGCCAAGCTGCAGAGCGATCTCGGGCGCGGAGACGACCATCGCGGGGATCCCGCCGATGGTCGCGCGGAGGTTCTCAAGGTTGAGGTAGAGCGCCCCAGGGAGGTGAGCGGTGGTGTAATCCGTGCTCTTCGGGCGCACGTCCAGCAGCTTGATTCCGGGTTTTCCGAGCATCTCGGCGAGTCCGTCTGTATCCACGAGGTGCTGCGCCAGTCCCGGCTCGAGCAGCGCTGGCGGCGGGGGGGCGGAGGCGGCGTCGCTGCGCTTCGGGGGCAGGCTGGCGGCCGGGGTTCCAGCCAGGAAGTAGGCACGCCGTTTCTGGAAGGCCTCGGACAGCGGCTTGGCCGCCGGGCCCTCGACCGGGGTCTGGGACAGTGATGGCGGGGCCAGGCAGTCACGCCAGAACCCGAGCAGGCCGTCGGTGAGGATCCGTACGTTCGTCCAGCCCTGCCGCCGGAGTTCCATCCAGGCCTGCGCCGCGTGCGCGGTGCCGTTCGAGTAGAGCACGACCGGTCCCGTCCTGGGGAGTTGGGCCGGCGCCTGCGCGGCCAAGGCTTCGAGCGGCAGGTTGATGGCGCCGGGGAGATGATACTGCTGGTAGGCCTCGGCCGGTCGGAGGTCCACCAGCACCAGTCCCGGGGTTCCGGCCAGGATCAGCTCCGCGAGTTCCGGCGGCTCGAGATGATCCTGTCCATCGGCGACCGCCATGAGCTCGTCCGCGGCAGCACCCGGCGCCAACGCTGGCGCCGCGGCGGCAGCGGTCGTGGTGTTGCCCGGCGGCGTGGGGAGAGCCAGGGCCAGGGCTCCGCACGCGATCAACCCCAACGCCGCCAGCCGGTTCCGCCGCCGGGTTGCCAGCGCTGGCTTCTCCTGGTGGCCAAAGCGCTGCTCGATCCAGGTGCTCACGGTAAACGCGAACACCGCCCCGACGCAGAACAGAAACACGACCAGCTTCGCCGATAGGTGGAGACTCTCGGGAAGGTACAGATTCGGGACATGCATCCCCTCGTAAAGCGGCTTGACCAGCGGGAAGACCTCGTTGAACAGGACGCTGCCCAGCACGGCGCCGACCAGGAAGACCAAGGCGTCTAACTTGGCGCTCATCAGGCCGACAAAGGCCGTCCCCGGACACCAGCCCCCCATGACAAAACCGACGCCGAAGATGAGGCCGCCCACGATCTGGGCGCCCCAGTAGGTGTCCAGCACCAGGACCCCGTCCGGCGCGAGCCAGCCGAACGCCATCAGGTAGCGCGTACCGAGCAGGGCAACGACCACGGCCGTGAACATGACTTTGAGCACGGCCATGTCCTGGAAGTAGAAGATGCCGGTCAGCTTCCGGCTGCTGCCGAAACCGGCCTGCTCCAGGAAGAAGCCGAAGAGCACGCCGACCAACCCGGCCATGGCGAAGCCGACGCCGGAGTTCAGGAGGTCCAGGGAGTAGAGGGTTCCGTTCATCGCCACTGCCTCCTCACGAAGTAGGCAGCCCCGTAGGCGCCGATGAAGAGACAGACGAGGAAGGCGACGCTGCCGGTGAACAGCATGGCGGTGCCGGTCAGGGCCTCACCCGAGGTGCAGCCGCGGGCCAGCCGGCTGGAGAAGCCCACCAGGATACCCCCGAGCAGGGCGAACCCGAGTCGCCCCCGCACCGATGCACGGGGCCCGCGCTCGACGCCCGGGGCGACCCGCCGGGAGGCCACGGCCGAGATCAGCCCGCCGACGAGGGTGCCCAGGGCCATGAAGACGAGGTAGTACTTGAGCACGTGCGGGTGGCCCGGCCCGAACCAGTCGCCGAAATAGGCCGAGCGGTCGACGTGGAGAGGGCAGACGAAGCGCTCGAGCCAGGCGCCCGTGCGGGCGAGACCCGACGAAGCGCCCAGGCCGGCACCGAGGATCCAGAAGGAGAGGAGTAGCGTCAGGCCCAAGCCGAATCCGGCCAGGTACGGCGACCAGTACGGGAGGCCCTGCCGGTTGTCAGGACAGCGCGGGCGGTGGTCCGCATGATTTCCCATGTTCACCTCCGGAGGCAGCGTGGGTTCGGGTTCGCGGGGTCGGAGGTCAGCACCCCGCCCGTTTCTTGGTCGGGGCGGCGGGCGCTGCAGCGGGGGCTGCGGGAGGCGCACTGACGGGTGCGGCCGGCTTCATTGCCGGGACGGCGCCGGCCGGCGCCATCGGCGCGCCGACGGCACCGCGGCTTGAATCGCTGACGATGCCCTTGGGCCGCATGATCTCGTCCCAGTACCGGGTGACCCCGCCGCTGAGGACGCGGATGGGGCGCGGCCCTTTCTGGATGAGTGCGCCGCCGACCGCGGCGGAGATGGAGCCGTCGCGGCAGACGAGCACCAGCGGGCGTTTGTCGACCAGGTAGGCGGGGCTGGCCATCAGGACTTCAACCGGCACGTTGGTGGCGCCATCGATGTGGTACTCGGCGAACTGGGGCGCCGGCCGGAGGTCAACCACCTCGACGCTGCCCGGCAGGTCGGCCAGTTGCTGGGCGAGCGCCTCCGGGGTCACGCGCTCGGGGAGGTTGACGAAGACGCCGGGCGTGGGCGTCGGGCCTTGGGCCTGGGCGCCGAGGGTGGGCAGGCCTGCCTCGATCCACGCTTCGCTGCCCCCTTCCATATTCCAGACGTCCTTGAACCCGAGTTTCTGCACGACGCCGGCCGCCATGCTGGAGCGGTAGGAGGAGTTGCAGACCATCAGCACCGGCATATTTGGGTCGAGGCGTCCGGCCTCGCGGGCCAACGTGTTCAACGGCAGGTTGAGCACGTTGCCGATGCGCAGCCCCATCCATTCGGACGGCAAGCGGATGTCGACGATGATGGGCGCGGTTCCTGCCTGCATCTTCGCGTAGAGCTCCGCCGGCTTCATCAGCGAAATCTTCTGCGTCGGCAACCCGGCCTTGCCCCAGGCAGCCATCCCGCCCGCCAGAGCCCCGGCGGGTTTGTCGTAGCCGACCCGGTGCAGCCGGAAGGCTGCTTCCTGCGCCTCGACGTCGCTGCCGATCAGCACGAAGGGCTCGCCCCAGGGGACCATGATGCCGACCCAGGTCTCGAAACGGCCTCGCACCGCGATGTTGATGGCCCCCTGGGCGTGGCCGCTGGCGAAGTCCTTGCCGCTGCGCAGGTCAATCAGCCACGCCCCTTTGCCGCCCAACTCGGCGACCGCCTGCGGCGCCAGCCCCGACGGCACCTTGGCCCAGTCCACCAGTTCCGGTCCGGCGTGGTTCATGGCGGCGTTGTGCTTGAAGTACTGGGGCGCCTCGGGCAGGCCGTCAATGAGCGCCATGACAAACGAGTTCAAGTCTTGGTGCTGGAGGTAGGGGTTGACCTTCTTCTGCTCGCCGAACGTCGACACCGGTTGGTCGCTCAGGTGCGCGCCGCAGAGCGAGCCGGCCCCGTGGGCAGGAAAGACCTTGGTGGCATCGGGCAGCTTGGCCAGCTTGTCGTTCCAAGAGTGGTACATCATCGTGGCCAACTCCGCCGCCGCCACCTTGCCACCCATCAGGTCCGGTCGGCCGAGGCTGCCGATGAACACGGTGTCACCAGTGAGGACGAAGTCGGGCTGCGCGCTGTCGGCCGGATGATAGATCACCAGACAGGTGCTGTCCGGCGTGTGCCCCGGGGTCGTCCGCAACACCCCGCGGATGGCGCCGAACTTCACCTCGTCGCCGTCGGACAGCGGCGCGTTGGGATACGTGGGGTTGGTGGCCTGGTTGACCAGGATCGCGGCGCCGGTCTCCTTGGCCAGCTCCGTGTGCCCGGCCACGAAATCCGCATGGGAGTGGGTCAGGTAGATCCGGGTGATCTTGAGTTTCAGCTCGGCGGCATCCTTGAGGTAGCGAGCCGTGTCGCGGGCAGGATCCACGATCATGGCCTCGCCGCCGCTGCCCAGCAGGTAGGAGTAGTGCGACAGGACGGCGAGGTTGTACTGCCGGAAGACGAAGTCCGGGCTCTGCCTCTCGGTCTCCTTGACCACCTGGACGCTGGCCGCCTCGTCGCCGTGAGTTGCCGCCTCCGCGTCACCGGGTAACGCCGCAGTTCCCACGCTCTGCCACCCAACCAGCAGGCAAGCAACAAGGAACCCCTTAGCCGTCCGCCGTACCGTGAATCGCATGGTAGACCTCCTCTGGTCTGTGTGTGCCAACACCTAAGGTGAGACTGCCAAGGGACAGCCCTGGTTGCACGCCGCTCAGGACTTGGCCCTGTCCGTGCCCGCTACGTCCACGGCTAGCCGAGTCATAAGGTATAATGGCCAAACACAATATGTCAATGCACGGAAGGCCGGGAACAAGCGCCCGGATCGTCCGCGTCGTCGGTTGTGCCGCATGGCCCAGCGGGCACGTTCTGGAGGGCCAGCATCCCGGCCTGCTTGCAGGCGGTGAGCCGTTTGCGCCGATACGGCCGCTGGTCACGGCTCAGCGGGACATGCGTCCCTGTGGAGCTACGCCCTCCACGGTCTGCGGATGCCTTGCACTTCCATCACACCGGGACCAGGTTCTGTCTCGTGGCCCTGGAAAAGCAATCTTCTACTGGCTTCCAGATGGCCCTGGCGCGCCCGGAAGCCCCGCGGGGCGAGGCGGGCCGGGTGCCCTACAGGGAGGCGTTGCCCTTGAGGTTCGGCACCTCACCGAGAGGCGGCGAACAGACCGCCGCCACCACCAACGTTGCGTCATGCCCGTGCGGGGCGCCTCCCTCGACCCTCGACCGGCGCTCTTCCACGCCTGCTGAGAAGCGGTGAAAAAATCGGGGGCGGTATCGGAATCGTGCCTGGCCGAGCCACGCGAAGCAGCTTGCCGATGGCGGTTCGGGCCTTTCTTCACACCTGCTGAGGGGTTATGCGGCCAGGGCAGCGACACTGACGCTGGCTGAGGAGCAGCAGACGTGCCCCGGCCGACGTCTGGCGGCAGGCTTGGGCCCAGCGCAATAGGGCACTCGCCCGCACGGAAGCTCCGGCCAGCAAAGCACCCCGGGCCGCCTGCCGGGCCGCGTGAGCGCAAACGGTCAAGCGCATGAGCCGACGCAGGTCGGCACCGCAGCGGGAGCAATCGCCCGTGCCGCGGAACTGCGCCTGGCACACGGGGCAGCGTAACTCAGGTTCGGCCACGGTTACATCCCCTCCACGAAGAAGAGCAGTTCACCCAGCTCGGCCGCGGCCTGACGCAACTCCTCGAGATGGTGTTCCTGGGTAGCGGCGGCGATGCGGGCGCTCAGGGCCTCGGCCTCGACACCGTCATCGGCGTGCATGACAGCGCGCTTCTCCGTGGCCCGGGCCACCAGGCGCTCCGCCGCGGCCACCGCCCGCCGCCATTCCGCGCTGTCTGCCTCGTCGGCAGCAGGAGACACCGGGGCACTCTCGTGACCAGCGGCCGCCGCGGTCGCGACCGCATCGCGTTCGCGGAAGATGGTGGTATCGAACTCCAGGGCGCTGCCTTCCTCGATCTCGTCCTCGTCCTCGTCCTCGTCCCCATCCTCATCCCCGTCCAGGTCGGCGTCCGCGGCCGACTCGGGGCGACTGGCATAGAGCGCTTCGAGGCGGCGGCGGGCCTCGGCGACCTCTTCACGCGTCATCGTCTTGAAAGCGTTGTCGATAACGATGTGGGTGTTCTTGCCGGTTGCCTTCTCGATAGCCGTGACCTTGAGGATGCCGTCGATGTCAAGGTTCATGCGGCAGAGCACGGTGAGCGGCTCTTCCTGCTCGGTGAGGCCCTCGAACCGGAAGTTCCCCACGAGCACGTTCTTCAGCGCGTCGTCGTCGTCGCCCTGGAAGACCTCCAAGTCCACATCCTGCTGGTAGGCGTGCGCGGTGAAATACTGCTCGGTACGCGTCACCGGCAAGGGGGTGTTGCGCTCGATGATCGGGTGGTAGCAGTGCGGATAGGGCACCCCGCCGCGCACGCCGAGATAGGAGACGCCGAACGAATAGGGCGAGACATCCACCAGGACGCGCTCGATGGCGTGGCCGCCCAGACGGGATGCCAGCACCCCGGCGCCCAGCGCCACACACAGGTCGGGGTGGACATCCTGGCGTGGCGTCAGGCCGGACGCCTCCTTGAGCAAGCGGCAGACGAGGGGTGTCCGGGTGGACCCGCCGACCAGCAGGATGGCATCGAGGTCACCGGACTTGGTACCCGCGTCGTGCAGGGCTTTGGTCACGCTTTCCAGCGTGGACTCGACCAGCGGCCGGATCAGCCGCTCGTACTCGTCGCGGCTCAGTTCCAGATCGAGGTGCAGCGGCCTGCCGTCGACCAGCAGCAGATTCTCCTCGCGCACCATCGCGAACGGTTCGGCGCTCAGTTTCATCTTGGCTGCCTCGGCTGCCCACCAGACTCGCGACCGGGCCACGGCGTGCGCCGGGTCCTGCCGGATGTCGACGCCGGTCTGGCTCTGGAAGGCCTCTTCAAGGCGCCGGGCGAGCTGGTCGGTGAAGTCGTCGCCGCCGAGACGGTTGTTGCCGTGACTGGCCAGGACCTCGGTGACCTCCCCCTCCAGGCGCACGACGGACACGTCGAAGGTGCCGCCGCCCAGGTCGTAGACCATGGCGGTGCGGCCGTGCCCGGCCAGTTCCCCGTAGGCGAGGCTGGCGGCGGTCGGCTCATTGAGGATGCGCACCACCTCCAG
>CAILKC010000487.1 GCA_903834675.1 uncultured Victivallales bacterium
GCCGTTCCCGTGCAGGTCTGCCTGCTCCCCGGCGCCCCGGAGCTGTGACAGGAGCCGCCGGACCCGCGAAACGACCGGCGTTCAACTTGCGAGTCCCCGTGCGTAACTTCCTGAGGTCTGGATGTCCTGTGCGCTACCGTACAGTTTCACGACGCGCCCATCGGTATCGAACCCCGGCTTCCCCAATGAATGCAGCCAGCGCGTGGTCTTATCGTTGGCGCGAACCGCACGAAATTCGATGTCAACGGGTTGGCCTCGGGCAATCACTTCGTTCTGCAAATAATCCAAAATCATGGCGCGATCCTCAGGATGGAGCATGGCCGCCCATTCCTCCATGGAAATGTCATGTAAGCCCTCAATCCCAGTCAATTCACTCATCACTTTCGAAAGCCTAAACACTCCGGCGGGTATATCCAGTTCCCACGAGCCCAGACCCGCCATTCGCTGCGATTCCACGAGCATATGTTCACTTCTCTGCAACTCCTCCTCGGCCTGCTTGCGCTCAGTGACGTCTAGTACCGTGCCCAAGGAGCGTAGGATCCGCCCCGTAACGTCGCTTGTATGAGAGCACCATTCGTAAACATAACGAATCTCCCCCGTGCTTCTACGGACTATCCGGTGCTCGATTTCGTAGCCGCCTTTTCCATCGCGCACCGAACCGGTATAGGCATCATTTACCACGGTACGGTCCTCCGGATGCACAAAATCCAGGAAGGTTTCGTAGGTGGGCAGGAGTTGCTGGGGCTCCAGGCCAAAAATACGATACACTTCGTCCGACCAAATCAGGCGATTCGTAACCAGGTCAAGTTCCCAGCTTCCCAAATGCGCAATGGCTTGTGCTTTCCGCAAGGACGCCTCGCTGCTTCGTAAGGCATCCTCAGCTTGCTTGCGCTCGGTGATGTCGATTGCAGAGGCGATGAATTCGAGCGGATGGTGCTGTTCATCCTCAATGACCGTGGTTTCCATCCAAGTAAGAAAAACAGTCCCATCCTTCCGCACATGCCCGATTTCCGCTGCATAGGCTCCGTGTTTTACAACCTTCTCATTAAATGGATTGACCTCATGTTCCATCTGTTGCTGGGTATGGAAGATACGGAGATGCTTGCCCAGTACTTCGCCAACTTCATAGCCGTGCATTCTTGCCCAGGCTTTATTGGCAAAGACAATAGACCCATCGCGCATGTCGGCCCGGGCAATTCCACCGATGGATTGTTCAATCGATCGTTCCAGGTTCCGCAGTATCGCCTCAGCCCGCTTGCGCTCGGTGATATCATGGCCGATGGCTATATATGCAACAACTTTGCCACTATCATCAAGTAGAGGTGAAGCATTGGTGGTATGCCACCGCCAGTTACCATCTTTGTGAAGAACTCGATATTCGACACCGGCCTGTGCTACCCCCGTCTTGATTGTAAGTTCCAGAAAGGCGAGACACACGGGTACATCTTCGGGATGCACAAAGGGCTGGAAAGGACGGTTCTCCACCTCGCTGATGTCATGCCCAAGGATTTTCGTCCAAGCAGGTGAAACATAGGTAAAGACACCGTCAGGGGTCAAGGAATAGACAATTTCATTGGCATTTTCGACCAGGATGCGATACTTGAATTCGCTCTGCCGCAGCGCCTCCACCACCTCCGCCTGCTCCCGATAGGACCGGACCCGCTGCTGCCGCCACACCAGCCCCACCCCGGCCCCTGCGGCGAAGAGCAGGACGCCGATCATGACGACTGCCTGCCAGAGGTGCGCGCGTAACGGCGCCTCAATTTCGGCGGCGTCTATCTTGGCAATCAGAAACCACGGCGAATCGGGCACCGCCCGGGCGATGGAGACCACCGACACGCCACGATAGTCCGGGCCTTCCAGGAATCCCGTCTCTCCCAGGACGGCCTTGACGGCGGGAACTGCGGTGCGCGTCAGCGGAATGCGCAGGGCGAAGGCCGCGTTCGGTTGGTGGCGGAGATCATTCAGATAGTGCACCTCATTCCCGTCACGGCGCAGGAGCAGCGTCTCGGCGCTCGGACTGGGCGTGGTCCAGCGTTGGATGAAGGGGTAAAGATACTGGTTCGGGTCTATGCGCAGAACAAGCACGCCCAGCGGACGGTTGGCATCCTGTTCGTCGAGAATGGGGATCAAGAGTGCCAGCCGTACCGTCTGGTCGTCCTCACTGCGATAAAAATCCTGAATCATCACCTGGCCCAACCGTGAGGCTTCTGCCGCATGTCTTGCGACGCTGGAGGCAGTCGCTGGCAATCCCTTGGGCCATGACAAGCGGGTGACGCCCTGGGTATCGAGCAAGCGGACATGGTCATACCTGAAGTGCGTCCCGTATTTCTCGAGCCAAGTCTGAAGCTGGCGTTGCGCGTCGGCATCGGCTGGCTTGTTCTGAACGTCACGCACCAGAGCCGAGAAAGAGGCGTTCTTGAACAGAACGTCGGCATCCCCCAACCGCTCCTTGCGCCACTGCGTCAACTCGCCGACCTTCAAGTCCGCGATAGCGGAAAGTTGCCGTTCCGCCTCGCCGCGGTAGCGCTGCGCAAACTTACGGTTGTAGAACCAGCCCGCGGTGACGATGCCCGCCGCCAGCAGCACGAAGATCAACAGGAACGCCAGTCCCACGGGCGGTGTGTGTGGGGGGGTACGCACCAGGGCATCCGACGGCGCCTGCCCCTGTCGTCGACTATCATTCGCCCGAGCTGATGCTGTCGCCATGCGATTCACCTCGGCTTCAGGCCTAACCATTACCGACCTGTGCAATAAGGGATTCCGTCTGGAGCGCTGGATACCACGGCCTATCCTTATTGCACAGGTTGCGAAAAGATCCACCACGGCCTGCACGCGGAGGCGCATCCTACGATGCAGGGACGGCCTCCGCACGGCTTTGGATCGACCGTGATGTGCTCTCTCTCAAGTAGGTCATCATCGCCTCTGGTGGTTAGGTCCGTACTGTATCATGTGCCAGGTGTGTCGCGTACTTCCCCGGTGGCGAACGGGCGCAAGTCAGCTCCGTAGGGGTTTGCTTGTATGAGAACCGCGGAAGGTCGAATGGCCAATGCCCAATGACGAAGTGCAGAATCCCCTGCCGGAGCACCGCAGTTCTCTGGCTGTCATGTCCGGCACCAGCCGGGGACCCTGCTTGTAGGAGACTTGCAGCAACCTCGTATGACACCAGGGGCTTCCCATTCCGCCCGGAGTCCGCGCAGCGGCCAACCCGGGGCTTGGGTACGCAGCCCCGTTGGGACAGGATACGCAGGTGCACCTGAGGCGTTACTTCTTGTTCATGATCTGTATGCCTTCCGTTCCTTCCGGCTCATGTGGGACGCCCGCCTGTCCTGCTGGCAGGTTGACGGCCGTAGGCGTCCATGTATGGTGAGGCGGCCGTGGAGTGGCGTCCGGGCGGGGCGCCGTCAAGGAGCGTGCGGTAGCGCGCGGCAGAGGGAGCGAGCGATGTTGACGGTGGGGTGGCAGGCTGCGGGGAATCCGGGGGCGCAGAGTGGGGCACGAGCGCTGGCGCTGCGCCTGGTAGCTTTGCTGCCGGCCGCTGCGCTAGCCCTGGAGCCGGTGCGGCTGAGCGCGCCGACTGCCGCGGCCGGGGCGAATGCCGCAGCGGACGACGGGCTGCACGTCTTCTGGCGGCTGGACAAGGCCGTCGGCGGCCATCTGTTCCTACTGGGGAGCCTGCACTTTGGTGACGAGCGGCTTTACCCGCTGCCGGGCGTGATTGAGGATGCCTACCGGGAGGCCGCGGAGATCGTCTTCGAGACCGACCTGCGACAGACCATGCAACCCGGGTTCGCCGAGTTGATGCGGGTGCGGGCCGAGCTGACGCCGCCGACGACGCTGGCGGAGGTGATTCCGGCGGCGATGATCGAGTCATTCCGGGCTGTGGCGCGCGAACTGGGAGTGGAGCCGCTGTACTTGGAACGCTTTCGGGCCTGGTACTGCGCCAATCAGTTGATGAGCCTGGCGCTACGGCGGGCGGGGGTCGATTCCCGGCGCGGGATCGACCAGGTGTTCTGTGCCCGTGCGGTGAGCGACGGCAAGCCTATCGAGACGCTGGAGACCCCGGCATTCCAAGTGGAGCTGTTCGCCGGCCTGGCGGAACCGCAGGCCGCGGCGTTGCTCACCGAGTCGCTGGTTGAGGTGTCGCAGGTCCGCGAGTTTGTGGAGCGCATGCTGACGGCCTATGTCCATGGGGACCTGCAGGCGCTCGGGGACTTGGTGGCCGCGAGTTTCGACGGCGCCCCGGAACTGCGCCGCCGCTTTCTGACCGACCGCAATGCGACCTGGATGCCGGCGCTGGAGGCGCTGGCGCGGCGTGACGGCAGCCAGTTCATCGTGGTCGGGACCGGCCACCTGCTGGGAGACGACGGCGTGATCACCCGGCTGCGGCTGGCCGGACACCGGGTTACCCGCCTCTGAGGCTGCCGCCGCCGTTACCCGTGATGGCGTGAGAACGTGACAGCGCGCGAACCTCCCGTCCGCCGGTCCACACCCTCACACCCTCACACCCTCACACCCTCACACCCTTACACCCTTACACCCTTACACCCTTACACCCTTACACCCTTACACCCTTACACCCTTACACCCTTACACCCTTACACCCTTACACCC
>CAILKC010000488.1 GCA_903834675.1 uncultured Victivallales bacterium
ACCACAGAGGACACAGAGGTCACAGAGGGTGGCCATAGAGGCTGGATCATATATGTATAACTTACTCTTTGCCAGTGCGTTACTCTCTGTGCTCTCGGTGCTCTCTGTGGTTGACAGAATTGAGAATCGAATGGCCCTGACCTCTTCTTGGTGTTCTTGGTGTTCTTGGTGGTTGAAATGGCCATTCATGAATAAGGCAGGCTAGGCGAACCGCGGTTCCACCCAATGTCGGCAATATCGCGCTTCCTGGCTTCGACCGCATCGTCGTGATCGGTTAGCTGCCTGGCCTGGCGCACTCGACAGGGACGGCTGGGGTGGGTACGTTGTGCGCTGGTATTCCCCGGAGGCCATGCGACCATGCCGCACCCACAATTTGACCGTAATCGGCTCGATGTCCGCCCTCTGCGGGAGCGTGAGAACAAGGTCCGCATCGAGCCGGACCACGTGCCGCCGGGGACGGTTCCCGGGCCCTTGTCCGCGGCCACGGCGGCGGCGGTGGCGGAGACGGCTCAGCGTCTGCGGCAGGCGCGGGCCGCGGGTCGGCCGGCGATCCTGGCCTTCGGGGCGCACGCCATCAAGAACGGGCTTGGACCCGTGCTTATCCGTCTGCTCGAGGAGGGCTGGCTGCAGCACCTGGCTACGAACGGGGCCGGCATCATCCATGATTGGGAGTTCGCCTTCCTGGGTGAGTCCAGCGAGGATGTGCGGGGCAACACGGCCCGGGGCCGGTTCGGCCTCTGGCAGGAGACCGGATTCCACCTCAACCTGGCACTTCTGCTGGGCGCCTATGACGGCCTGGGCTACGGCGAGAGCGTCGGTCGCCTGATTCATCACGACCGCCATCTGGTGCCCGGCCGCGACGAGTTACTGGACGCCATCAGCCGGGTCCAGGACTCCCCGGAGGCAGCCGAACATGCGGCCGCCGCGGCCGATGTGCTGGCGGGGCTCGAGCGCCAGCAGGTGCCCCCTGGGCTGATTGAGGTCCCGCATGCCTGGAAGCGCTTCAGCGTGCAGGCGGCCGCCTACCGGCTCGGGGTGCCCTTCACGGCGCATCCGATGATCGGCCACGACATCATCTACACTCATCCGTTGAACCACGTGGCGGCGATCGGCCGGACCGCACAGCGCGACTTTCTCTCCTTTGCCCACAGCGTCTCTCGCCTCAACGGCGGAGTGTATCTCTCGGTGGGTTCGGCGGTGATGTCGCCGATGATCTTTGAGAAGTCGCTGTCGATGAGCCAAAACCTGGCCCTGCAAGCGGGGCAGAGCATCCGCGACCACTTCATCGTGGTGGTGGACTTGGCCGAATCGCGCTGGGACTGGTCCCAGGGCGAGCCGCCGCCCGAGTCGCCGGACTACTACCTGCGTTACTGCAAGACCTTCAGCCGCATGGGCGGGACGATGCGCTACGTCTCCGCGGACAACCGGGATTTTCTGCTGGCGCTGAGTCAGGAACTCGGGGTGAGTTGAGCCGCATCGAGGAAGGCGAGGTAGTTGCGGATGACCACGTCGGGGACCTCGGGGTCGAAAGGGCCAGCGCTGGGGGAAAGGATGAAGCGTCGGTCGCCGACCTCGCGGAGAATATCTTGCACCAGGCGCTGCATGCCGCCGGGAGGCAGGGCCCGGAAGTCGTCGTACTGGACGTTCCCGATCAGCGTGATGCGCTCTTCCGTGAGGCGGTAGGCTTCGGCGAGGGTGCAGTTGCCGATCGGCGGGGCCTCGATGGTGTGCAGGCCGTCGGCGCCCATGGTGACGAAATCGGGCAGGATCTCCCGGATCTGGCCGTGGTAATGCTGGATGACGCGTTTGCCGTAGCTGTGGATGAGTGAGATCAGTTCCTTGGCAAAAGGGACCACCCAGCGCTGGAAGGTCGCCCGGCTGACCAGTGGCGGCGATGCCATCTCACTGCCGACCAGGAAGTAGACCTCCGCCAGATCGTGCTCAAGACAGTAGCGGTAAACCATGCGGTACCGTTCCATGACTCGCTCCAGCCAGGCCTCGACCACGTCCGCGTGGGTGAGGGAGAAGATGGCATACTCCTCCAGGTTGCAGGTGTGGTAGAGCGGGCCGATGGGTTCGCCCAAGTCCAGCATCATGGCCCCGTAGGACACCGGGAACTCGGCGCGCTCCGCCAGGTACCGCGGTAGTTGCTGGTCCAGCGTGCGGTTGATGCGGGTCGGGTCGGTCTCCACGGGCAGGCAGCAGTAGGCTTCCAGGTCTGCGGCCGAGCGTATCAGGCGGGTGACCACGGTGCCCTGCGCGGTCTGCACGTGCTCGCAGGCAAGCTCGATACCGCCGTAGCGCAGGCAGGTCCGAGTGCCCTGGCGCCCGGGCTCGGATACGGCTTCCCGCGACGAGACGACCTCCGGCGCGTGCAGTGCGGCGCCCAGCCAGCGGCGGTTGAGCATGATGGCCCGGTTCTTCGAGGCCTCAAATACCGGCATGTAGGCGGGGTGGGTGCGCACATCGACGTAGCAGCCCAGTGGGTGGTACGGGAAGAGCAACCACACCGGCACCTGGTCCACCGGCTCTCCGGCGAGAGCCCGAAAAAGTCGTTCACGTGGGGTCAGGCGAGTTGTGCAGCGAGCCATCGGAGATCCCTCCCTGGGGTCACGGGCGGCGCTCGCCGAAGGGCTCGCCCTGGGCGAAGACGGTCACGTAGGCCCGCGGGTTCACTCCGGGCTGAGGTTCACAGGCGAAGTGGACCTGGTTGTCACCCGGGCTGAGGGTGGGCGCCTCGCCTTCCGGGGTGACGGTGGCCAACTCTTCGCCGCGCTGGCCATAGAGCCGGCAATTACCCGGGCCACGGTACTCGAGGTACTGGCCGGTAGCGAGGTCGACGGGGAAGGTGATGGTCTGGCCGCCGATAGTGAGGGCGGGCCGCTTGAAGGTCGTGGCGATGGCCGGGAGGGCGCGGATCGGGCTGAGGTGGCAAACCGCGGCACCGTTGGCCGGCACGTGGTTGAGCCAGAGGCTGAGGGTCTCCACGGAACTTGGCACGATGCTCTCGCGGTAGATGGCGTAGCTGTTGCCGTAGGGCCAGGCGTAGTCGGCATAGCGCTCACCTTCCGGCTCGATCAGTTCGACGTAGCGCCAACCGTTGAAGTCGAGCACCACGTAGTGATCCGCAATGGCGCTCGTGAGATGCGTCGGGCTGGTCTGCTGAAGATTGAGCACGGCGCCGCTGCCATCGCCGTGGACCCAGAGTCCGAGGGCCTGGTGGCCGCTGAGGTTGAGTGGCGGCGAGAAGGTCCGGCTGAACTTGCACCAGGTCCGTACCGGCGACGCCGTCGCATTGGTAGCCGCCAGCCGCGCGCTGAGCGCGCCGACCTGCACGGGCTCGGGAACCACCGCCAACGTCGCCGTGACGCCGGGCTGGCTGGCGGCCTGCGGGAAGGCGGCGGCGGTGGCGAAGTCCGCCAGCACCGGGTTCCCCTCGGCAGCGTAGGGGCCAGCGGCCATCAGGGCCTCGATGCGTACGACCAGTGGCTGGGCCGCGAAGCGGTTGCCGACGGTCCAAGTACTGCCGCCACCGTCCACAGCCACGATCTTCTGTTTGCGCACCTCAACGGGGCGGAACTGCCAGGCGCCCTCGGGGTTCTGGAAGAGGGTGAACTCGGCGCCGGGCACGCGCAGGGTCTCCTTGACCGAGTCGGCGAAGTAGCGCGTCTGGCGGAGGGTTTCGTAGTTCCGCACCAGGTCAGCCAGACGCGGCAGGGCCGGGACCTTGGTGACGGTCGCGGGGTTGATGCCCATGATCGAGAGGCCGCAGTCGTTCGCCATCGCCTTACCGCAGAGGTACTCGATGTCGTCGGTGTGCGTGGGTTCGCCGCTGAGGCCCTGCCAGGTCTTGAAGGACCACCAGCCCAGATGCCCGGGCAGGAACTGGCGCTGCAACACGGCATTGCTCTGGCAGTGCAGGTCGATGAAACGCTTGTGGCTGCGGTTGGGATGGTCCCAGGCGCCCATGCGGGAACGCACATACCAGAGGTGGTGGTGGAAGGTGCTCATCTCCATGATGGCAGGCCGCTGCAGCCGCTTCCAGAGGTCGAAGACGAACTTCGACTGGTAGTGCCAGGCGACCTCGCGACCGGCGACGGCATCGCCGCCGTCAAGCGCATCAAGGTAGATCATGTCGAAACCCGCCGCGTTGTAGAGTTCCGCGGTCCGGGCGGCGGTTTCCGTGAAGAGAGTCGAATCCCCGTCCGCGACAAAGAGGCCGAAGCACTCGCGCAGATGATACGCTTTGGCGCCCTTGGCGTGAGCGGCGGGCCGGGTGCCATAAGCGCCCCGTTGACAGGTGCTGAAGCCGTAGGGCGGGGCACTCGCGACCTCGCGGTAGGTGATCAACTCCTCGTCAATCCTGAAGGTGGCGCTGTTGCGCACGGCAAAGCCAGTGACCGCCGACATGCCCGCGCTAGGTTCGACGACGCGCAGCGTGGTCGCGTCCGGGGTCAGGTCCTCGGCCAGGGTCAGGGTAACGTCGCTGCCGAGCCGGGGATCGGGAATGGGCGTGACCCACGGGCAGGCTTTGCTCATGAACATGGCATAGGTGTGCAACCCGGCCTGGATGCCGGCCGCGTGCAGTTTGTCGATCACGGCCTTCAGGCTCTCGACGCCGCGCGGGAATAGCTCCGGGCTGGGCTGGCAGTCACCGAAACGGAAGGAGCGCCCGCCGTGGAAGTCGATCTGGGTGATGCCCAGGCGCTGCGCCAGGGCAATCCAGTCGTCCACGGTGGCTTCGGTGAGGTCGCCAAAATCGAAGAGGTAGGAGCGCTGGTTGTCGACGCCGTCGAGGGCCCACGGACCGCCGATGGGTGAGTGTGGCAACTCGGGGGCGGCGCTGACGGCCCGCTGGAGGACGCGGCGCAGGTCGGCCTGCGGGCAGGCGATGAGGGCCGCCTGGGCTCCAACCAAGCCGAAACGCGGGTAGCAGGCCGCCCAGAGGTGTGAACTGGCCTGCGGAATGGCGCGGACATTGGTTTGAAGATTGAGCGCCAGACAGCAGACCGCCAGCGCTTCGTCGGGACTGCCCTTGAGGCCAAGCGGGACGTCCACAAAGGCCAATTCTTCGATGCCATCGCCGCTCACCGCGACGACCTCGACCAGAGTGTAGCCATCGCGGGGGCCGAGGCGCAGGTCGGCGCTGGCACTGGCCTCCGCGAAGTCGAGACGCAGCCTGCCGTTGACGATGCGTGCCCGGGTTGCCGGGTAGACTTTCCCCGCCTTCCGAACTCGAGCAAAGGGCGCCGGGGGAGTCGCGGCGTAGTTTGTGCCGGCGGCGTCGGCGAAGATGGCGGTACGGCCAGCGCTGTCGATGACGAGGCGGGCCGAGTCGGTAGTCAGGGTCATAGCGGTCTCCGTTGGCGTCTCCACGGCCAGAGCCGCGCTGCCGAGCAGACCCATTCCTAGGGCAAAGACTCTGAGGGTGGGACGCATGGCCTATCTCCGTTACGAGCCGCGGCCTGAATGTCGGCACCTAAGGTGGCACCGCGTGCAGCCCCGTGCCACTCGGGAGCCCGCGATGCCCAGCCCGTTCCGGGCGGGTTCGCGGTGCCCGCCTACCACCCCCCGCCGCCCGCTCCAGGGCTTCAAGAAACGACCGCCGTCGTACCGCCGGCAGTGAAAGCGGCGTCGACGGGCCGCGTCCGCGGCCCTCTGCCGCACGCACTCCATATCGCGCGCAGGTCACGTGGAGTGCGTGTGGCAAGGTCGCCGGCGGCGACCGCGACACCGCTTTGGCTTGGCACCTGTGCCAGTCATGACGTTGTATGTTCTAGCACAATCAGATACAGCAGAAATACCACGGGTTGTTGCGACGCCCAACGCAGTTTCTTGGAACCCCCCGCCGCCCGCTCAGCGGATGGGCAATTGGCGCTCCCATTTCACCTGGTCGCGCTGCCACTGGAAGATCGAGGGCACCGTCGGCGCGGGCCGCGCCGGCAGCTCTGCCTGAGCTGGTTTCAGCGTGTTGCCCTCGTCACGGGCCAGGCGGCCCAGGCCGGCGCACACCTGAGCCTTGCCCCCGTACACCGTATTCCTCACGGCCTCGATGCCGCAGCAGTCCGGGGTGCGCAGTTCGAGCATCGGGGCGCGCTCATCGCGCAACACAAAGACGTTCCCGGCGAGGATGTGATCGAAGCTGGCGGTCTTGGCGAAGACGCCGGCGCCTTTTTCCACCACGAAACGGTTGTAGAGGATCAGCCAATTCTCGTTCATACCGCCCATCCAGAGCCCTTCCTTCTGCGAGGCTACATCGCAGTTATAGACCACATTGCGCGGGCCGTTGGGGCCATGCGCCGAGTCCTCGGGCGGCGAGGCCCAGAGGCCGTAGCCGTAGCCGCCATTCCCCGTGCGTGACTCGATCACACAGTTCTCGAACAGATTCTCGTGGGTCCAGCCGGCGTGCCACTGCCCATCGCTCTGGTGGAATACGCCATTACGGATGACGCAGCCGGACGCCGCCCACTGCACCAGCGGCGCATGCCGGTAGTTGAAGGTCTCGATGCCGTCCATGAGGCAGTCCCAGGAGTTCTGCCAAGCCGTGTAGGCCGTGCCGCCGCCGCCCTTGAACCAGGCATCGTCGAAGACGCAGTCGCGGACTTCGCACCACTTGCCGCGGTTGGTCTGGACCGGAAAGCGGCCCGTCTTCACCACCCGGACGCCCCGCACCCAGCAGTTCCAGGCGTTGGTGAACTCCACCGTGTTGATCCACAGGTCCTGCGTCTGCTCGATGGTCATGTCCTCGACCCCGCACCACTCGATGGGGGTCAACTTGCGCACCAGACTGCCATCCACCACGGGGAACTCGAGGCGCAGTGGCTGCTCGAGAGTCAGGCGCGGGCCGTTCACGGCGACCACCCGGACCGCGTACTGCCGGTAGCTGCCCCAGGCGCAGAGGTTACGGGTCAAGGTCTTCCAGCGCTCCGTCGCCGGTCCGTCAACCAGGAGATGGTCCCCAGGCACCAGTTCCGGCGCCGACTCCAGCACCAGCTCCGTGGCACCGCGCCGACCGTCCTCGGCGAGCTTCAGGGCCGGGCCCATGGCACCCCCGGCGAAGTGGATCGCTCCAGAGGACAGCGGGACCACCCGGGCGGCGGCGGCCGCATCCAGGGTCACCTCGATCGCAGTGCTCTTCTTCACCCCGCCGCTGTACTCCGCTTCGGCTCTCAGCGTCAACCGGCCAGAGCTCTGCAACTTGAAGACGACCGCGGCGCCAAAGCGGGCCCAGAAGGTGTTCCCCGAGTGCAGACTGCGCTTCCACTCATGCACCGGCGTCTCGCCCGCAAACACGCGCAGCGCCTGCAAGTCCTTGGGGATGGCATGGACCTCGATGGTGTCGGCACGCCCGAGCGTCTCATCCGCCTTCGGCGTGTAGAAGCAGATGCCGGCTGGCGGGATGGCGTAGCGGAACACGATCCGCGTGCGCTCCCTGCCTGCCCCACGCAGGACGACTCCACTAGCGCGGATCGTCAGCGGCCGGTCGAGATGGAAGACTCCGGTACCCATGACCACGGCGCCGCCGCCGCGTTCGGCCGCCGCTGCGGCAGCCATCTCCAAGGCCCCGGCATCGTCACGGTCGTCGTCTGCCAGCGCTCCAAAGTCCTCTGCACGCAATACCACCGGCACCGTCGGGATGCCGCCGTCCACGCCACAGCGCGTCCAGTTCGGATACACCAGCCCGTCCGGACCGATGACGTCCGCGGCGGTCAGCCGGGCGGTCTCCTCAGGACGGATCTTGTAGGATCCCGGCCACGGGGGTGCCGGATCGGCGCTGAGAGCCACAAACTGCAGGTCATCCAGGTAGGCCTCGACCCGGGCGGCGTTGTAGCTGTGGAAGTAGAGCTCGATCTCGACGCACTCGGGCTGCGTGACAAAGGTGAAGACAAAGGGCCGCCAGGCACGTCCACTGCCGCCCAGGCCCCCCAGGTGCGACTCGCCGCTGATGCAGGTGCCGGCGGCATCGTACTGCCGCACGTAGACCCCCAGACCGTCTCCGCTCACGGGGTAGAGCTTCCCGCGCACGTCCAGCAACGCCTCCCCCCGAAACGGCACCCGCGTCGACGCCACCGCCGAGCCGCGCGCCCCGTCCTCGTCGCGGATATGCAATGACGCCCGCCCGGCAGCAGCCTGTTCAGTGGAAACGGCTGACATCGCCGGCGCTTCCTGAACGGTCCATCCCGTGAGGCCCTGCTCGAAGCCACCGTTCACCAGCTCGATCACCCGGTCGGGAACCGCCGCCGACAGCGCTCCCCCCAGACCCACCAGCAGAAATAGCGACAGCCACTGCCCACACGCCAAGACCGCAAGGGCATGACCTGCTGAACCCGCTCTGCACATCGCCATGATGGAAGCCCCAAGATTGAGCTGTGGCAGCAGTTCGCTGAGAGAAAATGGCTTTTCCAGGGTCGCGAGGCAGAGCATAGTCCGGTGTGATGGGAGTGCAAGGGAGATACGGCGGAGAGGGCGCAAGTCAGCTCCGTAGGTGGTGACTACTCAGAAGCGGTGAAGAAATCGGGGTCGGAATCGGTATCGGGATCGTGCCTGGCTGACCCACGTGAAGTGGCTCGCGGACCGCGTCTCTAGTCCGCCTCGCGCCAGACAGGCGCCAGGCGTGGAGCAGCGGTCGGCCCGACCGTCCTAATCCGCCTCGCGCCAGACAGGCGCCAGGCGTGGAGCAGCGGTCGGCCCGACCGTCCCCTAGCCCTGGAGCCGGCGGTCCC
>CAILKC010000489.1 GCA_903834675.1 uncultured Victivallales bacterium
AGGACTTTGCCTGGCCAGATCTCCAACAATACGCAGCCAAGGCCAAAGCTCACCGACTGCGACGGCTGCGAAAAGAAGCCGAATCACTTGGGTTCCAGCTCGAAGAACTCCAACAGGCGGCTTAGCTGTCATTTGAAAGGACTGACGCGTTCAAGATGCTTCAAGCCATCGCCGTCGAGGTCCGTGGCCTGGAGGTGGCTGACGAACGTGTCCACCGGGAAGATCTCGAAACCGGCAAAGCCGAAGCTGTTGGTGGCTGACCGCGCGGATCCCGCGGCCGTCAGCCAAACCGTCAAGCCCACCGCCACGCTGCGAAGCCGATTCAGGAAGTGCATGGCGCAACGATGCAGGCGAGCCGCGAGGGTTGCCAGCTTAAGGGCTGAAAGCTTGGAATGTGATAGCCCAGGGCAAAGCGAGCCGGCGAGCGGCGCCCTGGGGCAGCCGACCCCAGAGTTGCCAAGCCCTGAAGGGGCGGAAGAAGCGCCCGGCGACCACGAGTAAAACCAAAAAACGATGCCTTGGCAGACAAATGCCGGCGATACACAATGGCGCCGACGTGACAACCGAACTTCACGACCTGGTAAAGACGATGGCCAATAACTGGATTAGGCCACGGCTGGACGAGCGCCCGCCGCTCTTCCGCCGCATCGTTCAAGGAAAACTAGGCCAATTCGCGGCGAGAGGATGGGGTGGATCACCACATGTTTACGCGGCCGTCCAGGACTTGGTGATTGCCGAGCTGGAACTTCGCGGCACCATCGTCTTCGATGGATTGAAACTTGGAATGACATCGGCTGGCTGTGCTCCCTCCAATCCTGCAGAAGGGAAGGGACCGGACGATCGGGGTGAGCCAACCGTTCGGCCCGTCTGCAGTGTGCAGGCTCGGAGCGGCGCTCGGGTTGCGTCCCCGCAGAGCCCTATCCTCCGTCCGGGCACCGGCAGTGTGGCTGGAAGCTAAGGGGCCGGCCAAGCCAGAAACGAATAGCTGATCCCCCAAGGTCCAGTTAGTTTGCGGTTGTTCAAAGACCGCAAACCCTTGACCAGGAGACCAGCTATTCAACTGCAAATTAAGACCATCTTGAACCGGATTCAACATTTCACCGGCTTCATCTACCGGGAGGTTCGCCTCCGGGGCCAGGGCTGCGCCCTGCAAATCGACATCCACCTGGAGCCCCACGCGGCCAGGCGCGGCCGGTGTGCTCAGTGCCAGAAAGCCAGCCCGGGCTACGACCGACTGCCTGAGCGGCGCTGGCGCTTCGTGCCGTTGTGGGGGATTCCGACGAGTTTCATCTACGCCCCTCGCCGGGTGGACTGCCCGGAGCACGGCATCGGGGTGGAATACATTCCCTGGAGTGCCGGCAAACGTCCGGTCACCATCACCATGATGGTCTTCCTGGCGCGCTGGGCGCGCCGGTTGTCCTGGCGCGAAACGGCCCGGGCCTTCCAGACCAGTTGGGAGGCCGTCTATCGCTCCGTGGATTGGTTTGTTCAGTGGGGCTTGGCCCATCGCCAACTGGCAGGGGTCCAAGCCATTGGCATTGACGAGATCCACTGGGGCAAAGGGCTGCGCTCGGAAAACTTCCTCACCGTCATCTATCAAATCGACGCCCACTGTCGCCGTCTGCTCTGGGTGGGGCCGCGCCGCACCCAAGCGTCCTTGCGTCGCGGCTTGGCCGCCCTCGGACCAGAGGTCGTCCGGGGCCTGCGTTTTGTGTGCAGCGACATGTGGCAACCCTACCTCCGAGTCATCGCCGCCCAAGCCGGGCACGCCCTCCACATCCTCGACCGCTTCCACATCACCGCGCATCTCAACCAAGCGGTCGATCAAGTGCGCCGCGCCGAGTATGGCCGACTGCGCGGACAACCCCAGGCGGCCAAGCTCCAGCACCTGCGCTGGAAACTGCTGCGCCGCGGCAGCCGGGTCCGGGGTCGCGCCAAGCAAAGACTCTATGGCCTGCTGCAGGCCAAGTTGGCTACGGGCAGGGCTTGGATGCTCAAGGAAACCTTTCAGGACTTCTGGCGCTACCGCTCCCTGACCTGGGCCGCCACCTTTCTGGATGTGTGGTGCGAGCGTGCCCTGCGCAGCCGCATCGAGCCAATGCGCAAAGTCGCCCGCATGCTTCGCTCTCACGAGGGACTCATCCTCAATTGGTTCCGGGCCAAAGGGGAAATCTCCAACGGCCCTGTCGAGGGCCTCAACAACAAAATCCGAGTGGTGACCAGAAGATCCTACGGCTTTCGCACCTACCACGCCATGGAAACC
>CAILKC010000490.1 GCA_903834675.1 uncultured Victivallales bacterium
CGTCTCTCCAGGGGAATGGACCGGCCGCGGCTCGCGGCCAGTGCCCGGGCGGCCCCGGGCGCTCCCATCGGCTGGAGATGCGGTGGGCTCCACCGCTCGCCTGAGGCCAGGCGTCTCTCCAGGGGAATGGACCGGCCGCGGCTCGCGGCCAGAGCCGACCCGACGGTCGGCGCGCCCAGGGAATGGCGTCTCTCTCGGGGGATGGTTCAAGGCGGCTACTCGTCCAGGTCGTCATCGTCGAGGCGAACCATGGTATCGCCCCAGGGGCGTTCCTCCTCGGTGAAGGCGCCAGGCCAGTAGCGGACATCGTACAGGCGGCGGCCGACCAGGACGATTTCCACGATGTCGTAGCGGTGGGGGATGGCCGGCCAGCCGAGGTCGCGTCGGTAGCGCCGGGCGGCCTGCATGATGCGCTGTCGCTTGGCGCGGCCCACGGCGTCGGCGGGGCGCGCCTGGAGCTGCCGATGACGGGTCTTGACCTCGACGAAGCACAGC
This sequence comes from uncultured Victivallales bacterium, assembly GCA_903834675.1. The sequence goes on from CAILKC010000490.1 coordinate 496, forward strand.
GTTGTGCCTTGCCGCGCCACGATGTCGACTTCGCCCTGTGCCGTGCGGTAGTTGGTCGTCAGCACGTCCAGGCCGAGACGCTGCAGCAGGGTGCAGGCCAGGCGCTCGCCGCGTCGGCCCAACCGCAGATGGGCCGCCCGCCGTCGGCGGAACGGAAGCGTTGGCACTCCTGGCATCTCCGGCATTGGACAAAGCTCCCCTGAAGACTAATATAGAATAGTCATTCACGGTAGCGCGTCAAGGGTCCTCAGCCGGTGGTTCAGCCATGCGTGATGTCGTCGCTTTTCTGAAGAACCGCTTTGAGCGTGAGATCCAGGCTCACCAGGTCATCGAGCCGAAGCGCGGGAGTTTCGCCGACTTCCCGGAGACGCTGGAGCCGCGCTTGCGGGAGGTGCTGGTCGCGGGCGGCATCGAGTCGCTGTACTCGCACCAGGCCGAGGCGTTTGCGGCGATCTCGGGGGGCCAGGACACGGTGCTAGTCTCGCAGACCGCCAGTGGTAAGACCCTCTCCTTCCTGCTGCCGATCCTGAATGCGTACATGACCGCGCCGACGCCTTTCAGTGTGTTGCTGTTATACCCGACCAAGGCGCTGTCGCGGGACCAGGAGTCCACCCTTGGACGGTTGCTGCGCGCGGCGATGAAGACGCAGCGGCTGGGGACGTTCGACGGCGACACGCCCCAAGAGGAGCGCCAGAACCTCCAGCGCACGGCCGATTTCATCATCACCAACCCGGACATGCTGCATGCGGGGATTCTGCCCAATCACAACCGGCATTGGAAGGCCTTCCTGTCGCGGCTGCGCTACATCGTAGTGGACGAGGTGCATACGTACCGTGGCGCCTTCGGTTCGCATGTGGCCAACGTGTTTCGCCGGTTGCTGCGCGTCTGTGAGATGCACGGCAGTCGGCCGCAGTTCATCTGTTCGTCGGCGACGGTAGGCAATCCGGGGGAGCATGTGCGGGCGCTGTTTGGGCGGGAGTTCCGGGTGCTCGACCGGGACGGTGCGCCGCGGCCGCGCCGGGACCTGTACTTGGTGAACCCGCCCTTGGTGCAGAGCCCGGGTGCGGCGCCGTACCGCAAGGGTCCCGGATCGGTGTCGATAGCGCTGATCCGCGAGGCCGCGGAGCGCCAGGTTCGGACGATTTGTTTCTGTCGGGCGCGGCAGGAGGTGGAGCGGCTGTACCGCGCCGTCGTGGATGGCCGCTACAGCCATCTGGCCGAGCGCGTCAAGCCCTACCGGGGGGGGCTGCTGCCGAGCGAACGTCGGCAGCTGGAGCGGGATCTGTTCGAGGGCCGCACCACCACCATTATCACCACCAATGCCCTCGAACTCGGCATCGATATCGGCGATTTGGATCTGTGCATTCTCTCCGGTCACCCCGGCACCGTGGCCAGCTTCTGGCAGCAGGCTGGCCGGGTCGGCCGCAAGGGCAGCAACGCGGTGATCGTCTTTATCGCCAAGGACTCGCCGGTGGATCAGTACCTGGTCAACCACCCCGAGTTCATCACCCAGGCTCCCATCGAGCACGCCTGGCTGAGCGCGGACAACCCCTACATCCTGTTGCAGCATCTGCCCTGCGCCGCCTACGAGCATCCGCTGCGGCGCTCCGAGCCCTTGTTTCCTGAGCCGGCTTTCAGCCTGGCGCTCGGCATCCTGGCGGAAGAGCAGACGCTGAAGCCGTACAACCAGTGCTTCCGCTACGCCCTGAGCGATTATCCTGCCCGCGGGGTGGATCTGCGCGGCCTGACCGACTACAACGTCGACATCTACTGCGGCACCGAGGTCATCGGCGAGATCGATCCCATCGGCGCCCGCGGCACGCTTTATAAGGATGCGATCTACCAGCACCTCGGTCGGCGTTACCTGTCCATGGACCTGGACCTGGAAAAAAAGCTCTGCCGGGTCGAGGTCGTGGAGGTTGACTACTACACCGAGGCGGTCTGGGAGAATCGCCTCGAGATGAGCGCGGTCTACGAGGAGCGGGTGCAGCAGGCGGCAGCGGTGGCCTTCGGTGCGGTCCACGTCAACAAACAGCCCAAGCTCTACAAGAAGATCCGCGAGCGCAGCTACGAGAACATCGGCTACGGCCCGATTACGCTACCGGCCTTCGAGTACGACACCACGGGCCTGTCCCTGCTGGCGCCGAAGGAATGGCTGGCGCTGGTGGACGGGCAGGACAAGCGCTTTCTGGGCGCGGCCCTGTTCGGTCTGAGCTACATCCTGCGGCGCACGGCGCCGAGTCTGTGCATGGCCGATACCAACGACATCGGCACCGATGTGTCGTTGCAGGTCGACGAGCCGTCGCGCTGGAAGAGCGCGCTGTACCTCTACGATCAGCACGAGGGCGGGGTGGGCTACGCCGAGAAGATCTACGAGCGTCTCGACGATGCCCTGCGCCTCTGCCGCGAGGTCATGTCGGCCTGCCCCTGCAAAGGCGGTTGCCCGGCCTGCGTGCCACCCCTGCCGCCGGGCGTGGACACGGTGGAGCTCATCGAGTTGCTGGTTGAGTCCGACGCCTCGGTGGCCTGCACCCGCAGCCTGCTCGACGCCCTGCTGGAGGGCGTTGTGGGGCTGCCCCAGGTCACCGTGGTCCGCCGTCCTCGCGAAGCCGCCGTGGAGGCGCCGGGCGAGGATGCGGACCTGGTCAAGTTGAGCCAACGCCTGGGGCGGGCCGCCGACATCCTGCGGCAGAAACGCGAACGGCTTCACTGAGGGGGAACGCAGCCATGGTGCGCGGTGCTTTCTTGCACCTACCGGGGATCGGGCCGGTCCGGGCGGCCCGCCTGGGTGCCCTCGGCGTCAAGGCGTGGGGCGAACTCGGGTCTGAGCCGCCCGCGGGTTTACGCTTGGGCCCGGCGTCTTGGGCCGCTCTGCTCGAGGCGGTGGCGCGTTGTGAGCAGGCCCTGGCCGACGGCGATATTGGTTACCTGGCGCGGGCCCTGCGCGGCCCCGACCTCTGGCGTCTGCTGGCCGCCTACGGCGAGCGTGCCGCCTTCGTCGACCTCGAGACCGACGGCCTGCACCACGGCGCCCGCGTCACGGTGATCGCCTGTCTGTGGCAGGGGCGGCTACACACCTTTGTGCGGGACGAGAATCTCGACGACTTTCTCGATCTATTGCCGCAGGTGGAGTTGCTGGCCACCTTCAACGGGGCCAGTTTTGATGTCCCGATGATCCGCAACGGATTCCATATTCCCGAGCTGCCCTGCGCCCATCTTGACCTACGCTGGGTCTGCTACCACGCGGGCTGGCGCGGCGGTCTGAAGGCGGTGGAGAGTCAATTGGGCCTGCGTCGGCCTGCCGATCTGGTGGGCGTCGATGGCGCCCAGGCGGTCGACCTGTGGAATTGCTGGGAGCAGCAGCGCAGTCGCCCGCACCGTGATCTGCTGGTGCGCTACTGTGCCGCCGACGCGGTGGCCCTGCGCGGGGTCGCCGGGGCGCTCCTGAAGCACTGCGGCTGTCCGTGCGTCTGGCCGGCGGGCGAGGCTGTGTGGAGTGACCTCAACGAGGTCTTGCCGGCGCCCGCGGTGGCCCCCCTTCGACCGCCCCCGGCGGCCGCCCCCGCTGCCCCCGGCTCGTCCCGCCCGGCGGCCAACCCCCGCTTCGCCAACACCGAAAGCGCTGCTCGGCACCGCCTGCGGGAGTTGCTGCAACGGCGCTTTGCACAGCGCCCGGAGTGAGCCGCGTGAGGCCCGGCCTCGGGCTGGCAAGGCCTTGGCCGGGCGATATGTTGGGCCGGCGGTGCGATGGCAGGTGACAGCCTGGGGCAAGGCGACGAATAGGACGCCTGGGACGGCGGGGACGGGCCTGCCTATCCCCCATGCGTCCCCTGAGTCCCATCTGTCCCCTGAGTCCCAGTTCGTTGTCGCATTTGTTCCCCGGGTTAGGAGTCTTGAGTCGTGAGTCTTGCCGTGTTCTTTATGGTCCTCACCAGCGCGACGCTCCACGTGCTGTGGAACACCCTGGTCAAGCGTTGCGGCGACAAGCTGTCGTTTGCCTGGTTGACGACGGTCGTCGGGACCCTGGCCGTGCTGCCGGTGTTCGTTGGCGCGCGCCTGCTGGCGCCGGGGCCGCTGGATGCGCGGATCGTGGGGCTGGCCCTGCTTTCGGGGTTGATCGAAGCCGGCTACATCATCGCGCTGTTCACGGCCTACGAACACGCCGATCTGTCGGTGGCCTATCCGCTCAGCCGTGGGGTGGCGCCGCTGGTCAGCCTGGTTCCGGGCATGGTGCTGCTGGGCGACAGGCTGAGTTTGGCTCAGGCGGCTGGCGTGGTCCTCATCGTGTTTGGCGTGGCTGGGGTGGCTGGCTCCGCCGTGCAGCGCAGCGGGGATCGCGCCTTGGCCCGGCGCGGGATTGGGCTGGCGCTACTCACCGGCGGCCTGATCGCTGGGTACCACGTGGTCGACCGTGGCGCCATGACTCTGGCGCGTCCGCCGTCGGTCATCGAGTACTACTTCCTGATGCACTCGACGCTGCTCGCCGTGCTGACGCTATGGGTCCTGGCCCGGGCGTCAGCACGGCGCCGCATCCTGAGCGAATGGGGGAGTAACCGGGGCGCGGTGCTGGCGGTTGGGGTCCTGTCGATCGGCGCGTACATGCTGATCATGGTGGCCCTGCGCTATGGCAATGTGACCCTGGTGGCGGCGAGCCGCAACATCGGGATCGTGATCAGCACCGCGGTCGGGGCGCTCTTCCTTAAAGAGAGGGTGTGCGTGCTGCGCGGCGCCGGTGTGGCGCTGATCGTCGGGGGCGTGCTGGTGCTGCTGCTTGTGTGAACGCAGAGGATGATTCAGGCGTGACGTGTGACCGCGCCATAACCCTGCTGGCCCTGGCCCGGCGCGAATGCCGGACCCGGAGCACCAGCTTCGTGCTTCTGGCGGCCGCGGTCGCCGCCGGGGTAGCGGCACTCCTGGCGGCGCTGGCCTCGGTACGGGCGCACGACCGGGTGACGGAGGCCATCCTGACGCAGCATGATGAGGCCCGGCGTGCCGGACTGCAGCGCTATGACCACGACCTGCGGCAAGCCATGCGCCGCCTCGGCTTCAACCTCCTGATTCTGTCGGCAGCCCAGTCGCTGGGCGATTTCTATGCCGACGGCTTCGCCTCTGCTACCCTGCCCGAAGACGCGGCCGGCCGGTTGGCCGCGGCGGGCCTGGTGACGGTGGAGCAGGTGGTGCCGGTGTTGCGGCGTAAGCTGCGCTGGGAAGAGCGCGGCTGGACGGTGTTTATGCAGGCGGTCGGGGCGCGCCAAGGCCGGCCGTCGGCCGCCGCGGACGAGCCTGAGAACAACGAGGTGCCGCGGGGCCGTCTCGATCTGGGGTATGAGCTTCAGCGGGGCCTGAATCTGCATCCCGGCGACCGGGTTTCCTTCCTGGGCGGGAGCTTCGTGGTCCGCTCCTGCCGACCCGAGACGGGGACGAGCGCGGACATCACGGTGTGGCTGAACCTGCCCGAGGCCCAGGAGCGCCTGAACCTGCCTGGCCAGGTGAGCGAGATTCACGCGCTGGAATGTCGCACGGCCTGGAATCGACTCGACCAGGTGCGCGCCGAGATCGTCCGGGTCATGCCCGGTCTGACCGTGCTCGAGGAAAGCGGCGAGACCATGGCCGTGGCCGCGGCACGGGGAGCCTTCGAAGCGGGCCAGCGGGGACTGCTGGAGCAGATGCGCTTGGAGCGCGAGACGCAGCGCCGGATACGGGTACGGCTGGCGCAGGCCATCTGTGGGTTGGCGCTGGCGCTGGCGGTGGGGGCGAGTCTGATTCTGGCGTGGGTAAACGCCCGCGAACGGCGGCTCGAGGTCGGGCTCTGGGCGGCGCTGGGGGTGGCGCCGGGCCAGGTGCAGCGGTTGCTGTTGTGGCGCGGTCTGCTGGCCGGCAGCGCGGGGGCGGTGGTGGGGGTAGCGCTTGGGTGTCCCTGGTGGGGCTGGCCCGGCCTGGGGACGCTGGCTGGCTGGGCTGGTCTGGGCCTGGGCGTGGCCTGGACCGCGGTGCTGCCGGCCAGCGCGTTGGCCACGGCCCTGGCCCTGCGCCTGGACCCGGCGGACGAGTTGAAGAACGAGGTTTGAGGTGTGTCATGAGTCTCTGGCGACTGCTCCTGCGGGAGGCGCGCTTTCGGGCGGGGAACGCGCTGCTGGGCGGCGTGGCCGTGGCGCTGGCGGTGGGCGTCTGGGCCGCCTGCCTGGTGCTCCTGCGCGGCCATGAGGCGCGGACCATCCAGGCGCTCGAGAGCCGCCGCGGGCGGGTGGCCGAGCAGAGTGCCGCGCTCGAGGAGGAGATGCGCAAGGCCACCCTCAAACTGCGCTTCAATCTCGTGATCCTCCCCGAGGGCCAGGATCTGCGGGCCTGGCATGCGGAGGGCGAGATCCGCGGCACCCTGCCCGAGACCTACGTGCGGACCTTGGCCGAGTCCGGCATCATGACCATCCAACACCTGCTCCCCATCGTGCAGCGCCGAGTGCTCTGGGAGGAGAAGGGCCGCCGCATCATCCTCATCGGCTCCCGCGGCGAGGTGGCCCAGTTGAACTACAGCGCCAAGAAGCCGCTGGTGCAGCCGGTCCCGCCGGGGACGATCGTCCTCGGGCACGAACTGCACCGCTCGCTGGGGCTGAAGGTGGGCGACAAGGTCACCCTGATGGGCCGCGAGTTCAGCGTGCATCGTTGTCACGAGGAGCGCGGCAGCGCGGATGACATCACCGCCTGGATCGATCTGGGGCAAGCGCAGGAGCTCTTCGGGCTGCCCGGCCAGGTGCATGCTATCCTCGCCCTCGAATGCATGTGCGCCGGACTGCCGGGGGCGGATAAGTTCCGCGCTGAGGTCCGTCGCATCCTACCGCGGACTGAAGTTGTCGAACTGAGTGCGCCGGCCTTGGCACGCTTCGAGGCGCGCGGCAAGCTGACCGCGGACCTGGCGGCGGCAGCGGAGCGTGAAGCGGGCGCGCGGCAGGCCTTGCAGCAGTCCCGTGAGCGCCTGGCGGCTGGGCTGGTTCCGGCCGTGTTGTTGGCCGGGATGCTGGCCGTGGCGGCGCTGGCTGCGGCCAATGCCCGGACCCGCGGGCCGGAGCTGGCGTTGCTGCGGGCGCTGGGCTGGCGCGAGGGGCAGGTGCTGGCGTTGCTGTTGGCGCGCTCTGGCCTGCTGGCGTTGCCGGGGGCGGCCGGGGGTTGCGGTCTGGGGGTACTGGCCGGGATTGGTCTGGCGGGCTGGCTGGACCCACTGCCGCTGGTGGGTATGGCGCCGTTGCTGAGGGTTGCCGAGGCGGCTGGGCTGGTCGCGACGGGGGTATTTTCGGCGCTGCTGGCGGCCTGGCTGCCGACGCTGCTGGCGGCCCGGCGGGACCCCGCGTCGGCTCTCTGTCCGGAGTAAGGGAAACGCACATGCTTATGGGCTTTGAGTCGGTCAGCAAGCACTATGCAGGGCCAGCCGGAACGGTGGCGGCCCTGGAGGCGGTGTCGTTCGCGCTGGGGCCGGGCGAGTTTGTCGGTGTCTGTGGTCCCAGCGGCTGCGGCAAGAGCACGTTGCTGCTGGTGGCCGGGACGCTGTTGCGGCCTAGTGCCGGCCGCGTGTTGCTGGCCGGTTGCGATGTCTACGCCGCCGCGCCCGCCGAGCGGCGCCGTCTGCGCGCCACCACCGTCGGCTTCGTCTTCCAGCAGTTCCATGTGCTGCCCTACCTGACCGTGCTGGAGAATGTGCTGGCGCCCTCGGTCGCCCTGCCCTCCCCGGACGCCCGCCGCCGGGCCGAGGTACTGGTCGAGCAGTTCGGTCTCACGGCCCGGCGGGACCACTTGCCCGCTCAACTCAGCACCGGCGAGAAGCAGCGCACCGCTCTGGCCCGGGCTCTCTTGAACCGGCCCACGCTGCTGCTGGCCGACGAGCCCACCGGTAACCTCGATCCGGAAAACGGTCGCCTCGTCCTCGAGGCCCTGACCACCTTCGCCGCCGCGGGGGGCGCGGTGCTGATGGTCACCCATGACCCGGATGCGGTGCGCCGGGCTGGGCGCGTCCTCAAGCTGGAAGGCGGGCGGTTGGCGCCCTGACAGCGACGTCTCGCGGCGACTGCGAAACCCGCGCCCTCTCCCCGCGTTCCCGCGGCTGGCGCTGGGTGGTGGCGGGGTTAGGTTCTGGGCGCGAGGTCAGATTCTGCGGCATGGCCAGGTGGCGCCCGGTCGAGGCATGAAGGACGAAGCACCATGAAAACGCGGCAGATCCTCTGCGGAATCGCGTTCCTGGCGACGCTCACTCGGGTTGTGGGTGACGACGCCTCGGAGCGTGTGCGGGCACAGAAGCTGCAGGCGGAGGGCAACTTCCAGGAAGCCTACGCCGTGTTTCTGCGGCTGGTTGCCGACCCGCGTTCCGACGCCGGGCAGACGCCCAACGACCTGGAGCGCGGCCTGGATTGCCTGCAACGGCTGGGCCATCAGGGGCAGCTGGACGGCTTCATCGAGTCGGCGGTGAAGGCGCACGCCACGAACTGGCGGTTACTGGAGCAGGCGGCCCGGTACACGATGAACCAGGTGCCACACTACGGCATGCTGGTGGGCGGCGAGTACGAGCGTGGCAGCCACCGTGGCGCTGTCGGCGGGCGCTGGGTGCAGACCGAGGCGCGCGACCGCATCCGGGCCCTGCAGCTCATGGAGCAGGCCATGCCCCTGGTGCGGGCGCACCGTCCCCCGGAGCAGACCTACAGCTTCTACATTGGCTATGCCGGCATCGTGCTCGGCCAGTCCGGCACCGGCGACGCCTGGCGTCTGCAGATGCTCTCGGACCTGGAGCGTCTGCCGGACTACGACGAACGGCGGAATCGGGAGGAGGCGGTGGGGGCGCCGGTAGATGCCGAGGGCCAACCGGTCTACTACCGGGTGCCGGAGAGTTACGAGCTGGCCGCCAATGACGGCGAACGCTGGCGCTGGCTGCTGCGGCAGGCCGAAACGGTGTTGCCGGGCAACGCCGGCCAGACCCGTCTCGAATTCGCCCGTTTCCTGCAGGCCCAGTTCGACGTGCAGACCCTGGCCAGCTTCCACCCGTGGTTCCGGACCGACCGCGCCGACGAGCCGACCGGCGTCTTCGCCGTACAGACGCTCAAGGACGAGGAGACCCTCGCCCGCTTGGCCACGGGGGTGAAACGCTTCACCCTGCCGCCGGAGTTTCGCTTCATCGCCCTGCTCCAGGAACTGGCGGACCAGGAGGGGGCGAATAGCGGCGTCAAGCGTGACGCGACTCAGCTGCTGGCGACGGTGTACGAGAATCGGCGGCAGTATCCCGCGGCGGTGACCTGGTGGGAGCGCTTCTCGGCCTTCGACAAGAAGACAGCGCAGTCGCGTCTCCAGCAGATCACGGGCAACTGGGGGCAGTTCGAGCCGGTGCATTCGCAGCCGGCTGGGCAGCCGGCACAGGTGCCCTTCTGCTTCCGCAATGCGTCGCGGGTCGCGTTCACCGCCTACCGGATCGATTTGCCGCGGCTGGTGAACGACGCGCGCGCCTACCTCCGCGGCCGGCCGGAGCAGCTTGACGGGCAGAAGCTGAATCTGTACGACATCGGGCAACGGCTGGTATGGGGGAACGAGCAGCAGTACCTGACCGGCAAGGTAGCCGAGTGGGAGTTGACCCTGGAGCCGAAGCCGAACCACGTCGACCGGCGCCTCACGGTCACCACGCCGCTGAAGGAGGCGGGCGCCTACCTGTTGGTCGGCCAGTTGCCCGCGGGTAACAGCAGCCGCATCGTGGTCGTGCTGGACTCCACCGTGATCGTGCGGAAGCAACTGGACCGCCAGCTGCTGCTATTCACCGCGGACGCCGTAACCGGACAGCCCGTGCCGAATCTCAGGATGGAGCTTTTCGGTTATCGGCAGGAGTGGGTTGAAAAAACGCGCAAGCACCGCGTCGTCACCACCGAGATGAGCGCCCAGACGAATGCGGATGGGCTGTTGATCCTGACGCCGGAGCATCCCCCCGAGAATTTCCAGTGGCTGATCAGCGCCAGCGGCGCCGGGCGTTTCGCCTACGACGGCTTCATCGGCATCGGTTACCCGGAGCGCTATGACAACGAGTACGAGGCCACCAAGAGCTTTGTGATGACGGACCGGCCCGTCTACCGCCCCGGGCAGAAGGTGCAGTGGAAAGTGTGGGTGGCGCACGCCAAGTACGACCAGGGAGACACGAGTGTTTTCGGGGGGCGGCAGATTCAGATCACCATCAACAACCCGCGCGGCGAGGCGGTTTTCGAGCGGGCCCTGACGGCGGACGCCTACGGCGGCGTCAACGGCGAGTTGCTTCTGGCCGATGAATGCCTGCTGGGCGGCTACTCGTTGCAGGTCCAGGTGGATGGAGACGTCGTCGGCGCGGGAAATTTCCAGGCAGAGGAGTACAAGAAACCCGAGTTTGAGGTGACCGTGAAGGCGCCCACGGAACCGGTGGCGTTGGGCGACAAGATTGAGGCGAGGGTGGAGGCGACGTACTACTTTGGGGCGCCAGTCACCAAGGCCACGGCGAAGATCAAAGTCCTGCGCTACGAGCACCAGACGAACGGGTATCCGGTGATGCCGTGGGACTGGTTCTATGGGCCGGGCTATGGGTGGTTCGCCTACGACTACGACTGGTATCCCGGCTGGCAGCGCTGGGGCTGTCAGCGGCCGGCCTACTGGTGGGCGGCGACGCCCAGCGGTCCGCCCGAAGTGGTGGCGGATGTCGAGCTGCCGATCGGCCCGGATGGCACGGCGACACTAAGCCTCGACACGGCGCTCGCCAAGGAGGCTATGGGTGACCGCGACCACCGCTACGAGATCACGGCGGAAGTCCGCGACGAGTCCCGCCGTACCATCGTCGGCAACGGCACCGTCATCGCGGCGCGCCAGCCCTTCAAGGTCTACGCCTGGGTGGACCGTGGCCACTACGCGGTCGGCGACACGATTCAGGCCAGCTTTCAGGCGCGCACGCCGGACGGCAAGGGGGTCGCCGGCAAGGGGCGACTGCGGCTGCTGCGCCTGAGCTACGATGCGGCGCGCGCGCCGGTCGAGAAGGAGGTGCAGGCCTGGGACCTGGCCAGCGACGAGCAGGGCGGCGCGACCCAGAAGTTGGCCGCCTCGGCCGCCGGGCAGTTCCGCCTCTCGTACACGGTCACGGACGCCAAGGGCCACGCCCTCGAGGGTGGCTACATCTTCGCCGTGCGCGGTGAGGGGGCCAAGCCGGGCGACTTTCGTTTCAGCCCAATCGAGCTGCTGCCCGACAAGGCCCAGTATCGTCCCGGCGAGCGCCTGGAATTGGCCGTGCGCGCTGATCACGAAGATGCTTTCGTGCTGCTGTTTGTTCGGGCGGCCAATGGCATCTGCCTGACCCCGAAATGTCTGCGGCTGAAGGGCCGCAGCGCCCTCGAGGAGATCGACATCACGGCCAAGGACATGCCGAACTTCTTCATCGAGGCGGTCACGGTGGCGGACGGCGAGGTGCATACGGCGATCAAGGAGATCGTGGTGCCGCCGGAGACGCGGGTGCTGGGGGTCGAGGTGCTGCCGTCGGCCATGCGTTTTGCGCCGGGGGCGAAAGGCCTTATCAAGGTGAAGTTGACGGAAGCGGGGGGCGCGCCGTTCGTGGGGACGGTGGTGGCGAGCGTGTACGACAAGAGTGTCGAGTACGTCGCTGGCGGCTCGAACGTGGGCGACATCCGGGCGCATTTCTGGCAGTGGCGGCGCCAGCACCAAGAGAACACCTGGCATACGCTGGCGCGCTGGTACAACAATCTGCTCAAGCCGCGCGAGGTGCCGATGCAATCCCTGGGCTTCTTCGGCGGCGTGACCGAGGGCGACGGAACCGACGGCGGTATGGCCTTTGGCGGGCCGGGACCTCGGCGTGGCGTCATGCTGACGAAAGGCCGGGCCATGGGCCGGGAGGCGGGTATGGCCATGGACGCCGTCGGGTTCGCCGCGATGCCGATGGCGGCGTCGTCGCCGGCGCCCATGGAGCTGACCAAGGCAACGGGCGAAGCGGGCGGCCTGGGCGGGGGCGGGGGCGCGGGAGGTCCCGGCGGCGGCGCGCCTGCGCTGCCGCAACCCACCGTGCGTAAGGAGTTTGCGGACACCGCAGTGTGGGTGGCCAGGCTGGAAACCGGCGCCGATGGCACGGCCGAGGTGCTGCTGCCTCTACCCGAAAACCTCACCACCTGGAAGATTCGCGTCTGGGCCATGGGCCGCGGCACCCGCGTCGGCGAGGGTAGCGCCGAGGTCATCACCTCGAAGAATCTGCTGCTGCGCTTGCAGGCGCCGCGTTTCTTTGTGCAGAAGGACGAAGTGGTGCTGTCGGCCAATGTCCATAACTACCTCGAGACCGACAAGGAAGTGCGTGCCGTGCTGGAGTTGGACGGGCCCTGTCTGGAGGTCGCCGGCCAGGCCGAACGCAAGATCCGCATCGCGGCCAAGGGCGAGGCGCGGGTGGACTGGCGGGTGAAAGTGCTGCAAGAGGGCGAGGCCGTGGTGCGCATGAAGGCGCTGAGCGAGGCCGAGTCCGACGCCATGGAGATGCGCTTTCCGGTCTACGCCCATGGCCTGGAGAAGACGGTGGCCACCTGCGGACTGCTGCGGGCGCAGGACACCAGTGCCGAAGTCAAGATCGAGATCCCCAAAGCGCGTCGGCCGGAATCGGCGCGCTTGGAGCTGCGTTTCTCGCCCTCGTTGGCCATGGCCATGGTCGAGGCGCTGCCCTACCTGGTCGAGTACCCCTACGGCTGCACCGAGCAGACGCTGAACCGCTTCCTGCCCACCGTCATCACCCAGAATGTCTTGCAGCGTATGGGGGTGGCGCTCAGGGATGTCCGGGGCAAACGGACGAATCTGAATGCGCAGGAACGAGGGGATCCGGCCGGACGCGCGGCCCAGTGGCAGCGCGACAAGACGCCGCCGGTATTTGACGAGGAGGAGGTGGCGGACAGGGTGCGCGACGGGGTGGAGACGCTGGTAGCGATGCAACTCAGCGACGGCGGCTGGGGCTGGTTCAGCGGCTGGGGCGAGAGCAGTGGGCCGCACACGACGGCCACGGTGGTGCATGGTCTGCAGGTCGCTGTGCAGAACGACGTGGCGGTCCCGCCCGAGGTCATCCAGCGCGGTATCGACTGGCTGCGGCGCTACCAGTCCGAGCAGCTGCGTCTGCTGCGGAACGCCGAGAAAGACCCACGACCGGAAGCCTGGAAAGGCAAGGCGGAGGCTACCGACGCGCTGGTCTATCGGGTGCTGGGCGATGCCGATGTTCTGGACGAAGCGATGCGGGATTACCTCTATCGCGACCGTACCGAGTTGTCGTTGTATGGGCTATCGCTGTATGGGTTGGCCCTGCAACGGCAGAAACAGGAAGAGAAGTTGGGCATGGTCCTGCGTAACCTGGCCCAGTTCGTCGTGCGCGATGAAGAGAACCAGACCGCCTACCTCAACCTCGGCAACAGCAATGCCTGGTGGACCTGGTACGGCAGCGAGATCGAGGCCCAGGCCACCTACCTGAAGCTGCTCTGCGCGGCGGACCCACGCCATGACCTGCTGCCACGCCTGGTGAAGTACCTGCTCAATAACCGCAAACACGCCACCTACTGGAACAGCACTCGTGACACCGCCCTCTGCGTGGAGGCCTTCGCCGACTACATCAAGGCCGCCGGCGAGGATCGCCCCGAGATGACGGTGAACGTGAGCCTCGATGGCCAGCCCTGCAAGAAGGTCACCATCACGCCCGATAACCTCTTCACCTTCGATAATGCCTTCCTGCTGGAGGGCGAGCGCGTGCAGGCTGGGACGCACACCCTCCTGCTGACCAAGGAGGGCAAGGGGCCGCTGTACTGGAACTGCTACGTGAGCTATTTCACCCTGGAGGATCCGATCACCAAGGCCGGCCTGGAGGTGAAGTCCGAACGGGCCCTCTATCGCCTGGTGCGCGCGGATCTCGCCGTCGCGGTGCCCGGCGCCGACGGCCAGGTGCTCAAACAACGCGCCGAACACTATCGCCGCGAACCGCTGGCCAACGGCGCCCGCATCGACAGCGGCGATCTCATCGAAGTCGAACTCACGCTCGAGAGTAAGAACGACTACGAGTACATCGTGCTGGAGGACTTCAGGGCCGCCGGCTGCGAGCCCGTCGATCTGCGCAGCGGCTACACCGGCAATGAACTGGGGGCCTACGTCGAATTCCGCGACGAGCGCACGGCCTTCTTCATGCGGCAACTCGCCCGTGGTAAGCACAGCGTCTCATACCGCCTGCGGGCCGAAGTACCCGGTACGTTCAGTGCCCTGCCCGCCAGGCTCTGGGGTATGTACGCCCCGGAACTGCGCGGCAATTCGGACGAAAACAAGTTTGAGGTCGGCGAGCGCAAGTAGGTGACGCTTGGAGCTGCGGTGGGCTCCCCCGCGGTTTGGTGGAGCTGCGGTGGGCTCCACCGCCCGCGCCTGCGGCCAGGCGCCTCTCCAGGGGATAGGACGGCCGCTCAGGGCCGGACGCCCTGTGTCGTGAGCAGGGCTTGCAC
>CAILKC010000491.1 GCA_903834675.1 uncultured Victivallales bacterium
CCCTTCGGGGCTGAAGAGGCAGAAGGGATGGCGCCCCTTCGGGGCTGAAGAGGCAGAGGCGAACCCGCGACTTCCGCGGCTGGGGGTGCCGCCGCGAAACCGTAGCGGCGGGATGGCGGATCGAGATGGACATCGAAATCGGGATCGAATCAACGGGGGGACTCGGACACTGCGTCCCCCCTCGTCTATCGACCCACCACGGCGGGCAGGCCCTCGACCCTCTGCGGTTCTTAGACAAGCGAACCCCTACGGAGCTGACTTGCGCCCGCGCCACCCGGGAAAACCAGCAAACGCGAAGGACCCGCACCGGCCCCTTCACCCCGACACCTGCTTGGGGCCCGACGCCGCGCGTTGCTGCCGGCAGCGGCGGAGCAGGTCGCGCAACTGGGAACGGGTGAGGGCGTCCCGGCTGACCAGGCCGGCGCCGGGCTGCTCGAAGCCGATGGGGATGTAGAACGAGTCCAAGGCGTCCGCCACGGTCTCGATGGCCTCCCAGGCGACCTCGGCAGCGGGTCGGTCATCTCGGTGCAGCGCGTCGTGGTAGGCGACGCATTCGGTCATCAGCCCCATCACCTCAAGGCCATAGCGCAGCAGGCGGCGCTCCTCTCCGAGCCGCATCTCGATCTGTGCCTGCGTCTCCTGCTGGCGCTGCTGCGCCGGGTTGACGGCCCCAGGCGTAGGCGTGGCCCCCGCCGCCGCGCTGTCCTCCCGCTCCCGGGCCCGGACGTGGGCAAGGCTGGCAAGCGCCTTCGCCATGAGTTCCGCGGACTGCCGACCGCTGGCGATGGCCCCGGCCGGGTCCCGGAAGTGGTTATCCATCGGCAATGGCTGCGTCGGCCGCGCCCCATCCCAGCGCAGAAGTTGGGAGAGGACACTGCGCGCCGCCCAGGCGCGCCAGTCGGCACTCGGCAGCCAGGCTTCTTCCAGAAGAGCGTAGACCGTCCGCAGATCGGCCGCATAGGGCCCGTACCAGTCGCGGAAGTAGCCCTCGAGAAAGGCATCGACATCCGTGCCGGTGTCCCAGGCCAGTTGGGCGTAGAGGGATTGGGTCAGAGTACGCATGCCCCAGTTCACCAACGGCACATGCATGTAGGTCAGGCCACGGGCCCCGAGCGCGTGGTAGGCCGGCAGGTCGGCGCGCAGGCGACGGGTGAACAGCAGCGGCAGATCCTCGAACTTGGAGACGTTGTAGTACTCGCCAATGGTGATAGGCAGCGCCGCCGGAGCCGTGAGCCAACTCGCCAGGGCCGCGTGGTAGCGGGCATTCTCGGCGCAGGCGGAGTCCGCAATGTCATGGGCATAGCAGCGGTTGATCGGGTAGTAGGTCACGCCGTCACCCGCCGCGACCAGATTCGCCGGGATCGGCCGTTGCGGGCCGCTGAGGGTCGCGGTCCCCTCATAGGCACAGACGACCAGACGCACCTCGTGGTCCAGGCGGCCCGTGGCCCGAGCGCAATCGAGGCACCGCCGCAGCCCGGAGAGGAAGAACAGCGTCTGATCGCTGCTATTGCCGAGGCGGGCGCACTCGGGGCAGGCGCAGGTGTTGCCCCAAGTGTCGAATCCCCAGATGTCGATGCGGTCGGCCTGGTACCAGTCGCCCATGATGCGCCTGAGCACCTCGGCGCCCAGAAAATCGATCAGATCCGGCTGGGCCACACAGAACTGCGTGGCCAGGGCCCGATCCCGGCGCCGTATCCCGTCCGGCGGGAGCCCGTACCAGGCCTGATGCTCCTCCCACAAGGTCCTTCCGGAAGGCAGGTAACGGTTCGGACTCAGAATCTCCTCGAAGATATGCCCGCCGACCTTCATGCTCATCCCGAGCTTGTGGCCAAGCGCTCCGGTGGCCGGCCGGTGGGTGGCCAGATTCAAGCGGTTGCGCGCCATCCACAGCCAGAGTTCCGCCGATTCCTTGGACACACCCTCAAAGTCGAAACCGCGGCCGAACGACATGGATGGCGCCGCCTCGACCCGTGCCAAAGGCAGAACCAGGTCCTCCCGCGCGGCGGGGGCAACCTCGCCCAACTTGCCTGGCGCGTACCAGCGCCAGCCTTGCAGACGCAGCAATTCGTAGGCCGCATACAGGGCGCCCGTGCGTCCCCGACCGGTCAAACGCACCCCTCCAGGAATGGGCTCCAGGCTGAAACGGTCGTCTTTGCTGGCCGGATCATCGACCCGGAGTTCGACGGTGACGTCGCCCGCAGCCGACGAGGAACCGACTCTCAGCCCGGCCGCCGGGAGCGTGCGACCGAGGAAATGCTGCAGTTCCGTGGCGGCAAAGGCCAGGGTGCAGCGCGCGGCGCGGTCCGGATCGCGGCGGAAGTCGATATCGGCCTCCTCGCCGGCCCAGAGCATGGCCAGCCGCTCGGCCTCGGGATAGGGCAGGACTATCGAGATCTGCATGGTCGACTCCTTCGTGCCGCGGCCGACATCACCGGGACAACACCAACTCGCCCGCGTTACCGACCTCGTAGAAGGCGCCGCCGGTCGCCCGCCATGCCACCCAGGCATCTGTCGCCGCCACGTGCAGCCCGATATTGAAGCCGACTCGGCTGACCTGCGCCGGGTCCAGTTGCAGCGCCGCGAAGGGGATGCGCCATTCGCAGGTCCATTCGTCCGCGCTCACGCGTGCCGCATAGACCACCGCGTCCCGGAGGGCTTTACACTGCTGCGGCGAAGCGCCTCCGGCGGGCAAGGCCTGCCAGGAGGCGTCGGAGGAACCCCACAGCACAAAGATGGGGTTGCCGACGGTGCCGCTCGACCCTTGCAACGAGACTTCGACGCCGTCGCAGGCGGCGAATTCGGTGCCGCCGCGGAGCTTGACGCCGGGTGCGACCGCGATGCGGATGGCGAGGTACAGAAACTGGTCGTCCCAGGCCGCACAAGCACGGCCGGGCACGGGACTGGCGGCCGCTCCGGCTGCAACCTCCGCGATGGCAATCACCCGAGCACTCTCCTGCCACGGCCACTCGTCAACCGCGCCATCCACGGCCCTGGCGCCCACGGCGCGGCCCGCGACGAAGGCGGGCCGCGACGAGCTGACCGCGATCGGCACCGCGGCCATCGCCGGGGCCGCCTGGCGGACCGCCGGAGGCACTTTGGGGACGGCGCCGCAGTCGCTGAACAGGTTGTCGGTGCTGCCAACCGCATCCCAGAGCCCAGCCCGACTCTCGGCTACGACCTGCGTACAACGGGTGAAAACGTTGCGCTGGAACAGGCTGCGCCCAGTATCGCGGAACGGATCGGCGTGCAGCCCCAGAACCGCACTCCCGGCCTCGTCAAACCCGGAAAATTGATTGCCGATGACCTGGAAGCGCCCGCGGACCTGCACCGCCTGCGTGACCCCGCTGGTCGCGCCGCGCGTCACGAGGTTATCCCTGAACCCCGAGGCCTCGCCACCGTACGAGTCCAGGATCACGGGCTGCAAACAGTCGGCCACGGTGTTGTCATGGAGATTCCAGTTGGCCGCAGGCGGGATGATCTCAAAGCTGTCACCGGCCTTGAGCCCGGCGCGGGGCTCCTTGATGACAATCTTCACCTTGTCCGTGGCCGCCGCCCCAGTGATGGCCTCGACGACCGACCGCTCGGTCGCCTTGCCCGCCGCAAGCCAGACCAGTTGCCAGCCCTGGCACTGGCTCACCGAACGCGGCTCCAGGGGAATCGTCCGCTGGGCCACCACAAAGGTGCGCGGATCAATGACCTCACCGACGCGCGAGGTGCCCCGGCCGGTCTGGATGCCGACCCCGCAGTTGCGGATGAGATTGTCATGTACGTTGGCGTTGAGGGCTGGCTCGAGCAGGCGCAGGGCGGTCACTTTCGGGTCGCAGGCGCCGCGGACATAGATCTGATTGTCGGCCACGATGGTGTCCGCCGCACTGATATCAATGGCGATCCGTGGGACTGAGGCCGCGCCGATCTCGGTCATGTCGAAGAGGTTGCCCGAGACCGTGGCATTCGCCGTGGCGTAGTGGGTGAGATCGGAGCTGCCGGAAATATTCACGGCCGACGAACCGAAGTTGATGAACAGGTTGTTGGTCACCAGCACCTGGGTGGCCCCGACCGCCGCCCGAATCGCGGCGCCCCCATAAGGCACGGTGCTCTCGAACACGTTGTTGGCGATGATGTGCTGCCCGGCCCCGAGTTCAGGGAAAGTGTTGTCATGGTTGGCCGGACCAAGATTGCCCATGGCCACCGTGCCGGCATTGCGCACGTAGTTGCCGACGAACTTGACGAAGCGTGACGCCCCCTCCCAGGCGCAGCCGCCCACGTCAACAATGCGGCACTCGATCACGCTGGTGTTCTCCGTACCACACATCACGTCGTTGAAGGCGTTGCGCCCACAGTCGATCGCCGAGCAGCGCAGGTAGGTGGTTGACTTGGTGTAGACCTGGTTCGGCTTGTCCACCGGGCCGCGGCTGCGACCGCCGGAGACGAAGCACTCGGTGGCCATACGCCGACCATGACAATTCTCGATCAGGACCCGCTCCGTGTCGCCGATCGTCACCGCATTGCAGCCCTTGGCGCCAAAACCCCAGAAGTAACTCGAGCCGAGGGTGCGCAGCAGGCCGCACTGGTCGCGCTCCTTGAAGCCGGAATGGCCGACCATGGTGAAGTTGCGCAGGGTCACCTCAGTGCCTTGTGAAAGAGTGACGCAGGCGCCCTCCCCCTCGCTGATGTCCAGCACCGTGTCGACCGCGTTGGCCCCCTCGATGGTGATCCCCGTCGCCGCCCGCACGATCAGCCCACGCGACAGGCGGTAACGGCCGACCGGAACGTGCAGGTTCAGCTTCTCCTTGATGGCTCGGTTGATCGCCGCCTGCAACGCGGCATCGTCACAGTGCCGCAGAGCCGCGGCGCTGACCGTGCGGGTGGGTGCCTCGCGCAGGGTGACCACCTGCCCCTCGATCTTCTCGATCACCGACACCAACTGGCCGCGGGAAGAGAAGGCCACGGTGTAGCCTTTCTCCCAGTCGTGCGGGTTGAAACGCACCTCGATGCCGTCACGTATCGGTTGCCAGTCTCCCGTGATCGCCACGGTCGGCCGCCAGGTCCGAGCCAGGTCCTCCGACCAGCGAAACGTGGTCGTGCCCGCCGGCACATCGAGCAGCAGCACCAGCCAGTCGCCCTGGGTGCCATTGTAGCCGCGGATCTCTGCCTTATCCTGCAGCGGCTTGCCCATGGTCACCACGTTCCGCGGCCCCCAGATCGTCTTGCCCAAAGTGCGCGGATTGCACTCCGCCAGCATGACCCCTTGCCCAACCTTGAAGTCCCCAACCGCGGCCACCGTGATCTCTTTGACTCCCTGCGTCGTCGCCGCGGTAGTCGAGTACTCGGAGCCCGAAACACCACAGGCCCGGGCGTCAAGCCAGCCCTGGGCTGTCTCGGACGACGACTCTGCCGCGGCCGCCGCAGCCAGAGCCCCCGTGAGCAACGCCGCCAGCGCCAGCGGACCGCAATTCGGTAAGCTGAACATGATCCTTCTCTCCTCTTGGCTCATCCACACACCCGCAGCTCTGGCAGAACCTCCGAACGGCCCATCCGCCGCCGCCGAGCGCGTGTTCTCGGCCCAAGAAGGTAGCGCGACGGGGCGGGCCAGGCAAGGCCCGAAGGCGGGTGCCCTCAAGGCCCTGATGCACAGGTCACCCTTATTCCGGCGCGCGCTCCTGGGATTCGCTGCTTGGGCGGATATAGGTATGAGGCTCTTGTGGAACCCTCGGCCCACCAGTATTTCGCCTGGAGCCGGCGGTCTCCGCCGTATCCTCTGGAGCCGGCGGTCCGCTCGGGCGTAGCCAGGGCTTCCGCCGTATCTGGGGTCTTGAGACGGCGGGTACCGCGTTCCGCCGCGGCGGACCCGGAACTTTGGTGAGGCGATCGTCGCCGTGAGCTGGAGCCGGCGGTCCGCTCGGGCGTAGCCAGGGCTTCCGCCGTATCTGGGGTCTTGCGACGGCGGGTACCGCGTTCCGCCGCGGCGGACCCGGAACTTTGGTGAGGCGATCGTCGCCGTGAGCTGGAGCCGGC